>JBPPMI010000186.1:0-7861 GCA_051305975.1 Solirubrobacterales bacterium | reverse complement strand
GCCAGCCATTCCCAGGCGGCATCCCTGGGCGTCGGGCGGGCCATCGAACTCGGGGCGCCGAGCGTCGCCCTGCTCCCTGGCGACTGCCCCCTGCTCGACCCCCTCGAGCTGGACCGTCTCCTCACCGCCCTGCCGACCCCGTTCGTCAGCGTCGTCCCTGACCGCCACGGCACGGGCACGAACGCCCTGGCGCTGTCCCCGCCCGATGCGATAGTCCCGGCCTTCGGGGAGGGCAGCAGACAGCGGCACCTGAACCTCGCCCGGACCGCAGCGATCCCGCACACGACCGAAGAACTGCCGACCCTCGCCCTCGACCTCGACACCCCTGCGGACTTCGTCGCCCTGACCACGAGACTGGACCTGAACCGGGGCACCGCGCCGCGCACCGCTAAGGTTCTTGGCATCTGATGGAAGCGCAGGGAGAAATACTGATTCAGGCCGTGCCGGACGTCCCGGAGATCGAACCCGGAACCAACCTCGGGGTAACGATCAGCGAGCGGATCGACCTGACCGACAAGGACATCATCGCCCTGTCGCAGAAGGTAGTGTCGAAGTCCGAGGAACGCATCGTCAGCCTCGACACTGTCACGCCCGGCGCCAAGGCCGAAGAACTCGCCAGCGAGCTGGACAAGGACCCGGCCCTGGTCGAACTGATCCTGAGCGAAAGCACGGCGATCATCCGGAAGGACGCGGAGCGGAGCATCCTGATCGTCGAAACGGTGCACGGCTTCATCTGCGCGAACGCCGGGATTGACTCCTCGAACCTGACCGAAACCGGCACTGTTGCACTGCTGCCGAAGGACTCCGACCGCTCTGCCCGCCGGATCCGCGCCGAGATCGAAGACGCCGTCGGGGTGCGACCCGCGCTGATCATCTCCGACAGCTTCGGCCGCGCCTGGCGGCATGGCCAGTCCGAGGTCGCGATCGGCTGCGCCGGCATCGACCCGCTGGACGACTGGCGGGGCCTGCCCGACCGGTCCGGCCAGAACCTGGAAGCGACCAACATCGCCGTGGTCGACCAGATCGCCGCCGCCGCCGACGTCGCCCGCAGCAAGACCAGCGGCACACCCGCCGTCCGGGTCCGTGGCCTCGAGCGCTTCGTCCAGGCCGAAGACGGCGCCGGCTGCTTCCCGCAGTTGCGTAAGCCCGAGGACGATCTCTTCCGCTAGGCCGATGATTCGGACGCGTTCGTCCGGTCTAGAGGTCGACAACCTACGAACCGGAGCCTCAGCATGAGCAAAATCATCCTTTCGGGCAACGTTTCGCTCGATGGTTACATCGAAGACGCCAACGGAAACTTCGACTTTTCGGTACCCGAGGAGGAGCTTCACCTCTACTGGAACGAAATCGTCCGCGAGACCGGGGCCGAACTCATGGGACGCCGCCTCTACGAGACCATGGAGCCATATTGGACCGAGCACGCGAAGAACCCGACCGGCGCACCCCACACCGACGAGTTCGCAAAGGCCTGGGTCGAGACCCCGCGCTACGTCGCGAGCCGGACCCTGAAGACAGCGGACCACGGGGTCGGGCTCCTGGGCCCTGACCTCGGCGCCGAGGTCAACCGGATCAAGTCGGAGATCGATGGCGACATCGACGTGGGCGGTCCCGGACTCGGTAACAGCCTCGCTGAGCTCGGCCTCCTCGACGGATTCCGGATGGTCGTGAACCCCTACATCGTCAGCGCGGGCAAGCCGTTCATGGGACCGGCGCTCGCGGGCACCGCCTGGAAGCTGGTCGAACAGCGGTCTTTCGGGTCTTCGGTCCTCCTCAGGTACGAGAAGGGCTGAGGGCTTCCGGGTAGTTCTGGAGGATCCCGTACGAAGTATCCCGCTGGGCGGCCTTCCGGCCGGCCCGGTGGGCCGCGTCGATCAGTTCTTCGATTTCGAGCCGGACTCCGTGCTGCGACCCGGCCATACGCGAGATGCTTTCTTCCATCAGTGTCCCGCCCAGGTCGTTTACACCCCAGCGCAGCGCTTCCGTCGCGCCTTCGAGGCCCATCTTGACCCAACTCGCCTGGAGGTTCGTGATCGACCGGCCCAGAGCGAGCCGGAACGCGGCTGTGTGCTTGAGGTTCTCTTCGATCGAGATCTCCTCCACCCCGTGGGTCCGCCCGAGCAGGGTGTTGAACGGGATGAAACTCAGCGGCACGAATTCGGTGATGCCGCCGGTCCGCTCCTGGAGGGAACGGATCACTTCCATGTGCCGGGCGAGTTCACGCGGCTCCTCGATGTGGCCGAACATCACGGTCGAGGTCGAACGAAGTCCGGACGCATGCGAGGCCTCGATGATCTCGATCCAGCGGGCGGCCGGCAGCTTGTTCGGTGAGATCCGCTGGCGCACGCCGTCATCGAGGACTTCGGCCGCGGTACCGGGCGTCGAATCGAGTCCGCAGTCGATCAGGTACTCGAAGACCTCCCGGGGCTGCTTCCCGGACTGCTCGCACATGTGGTTGATCTCCATCGGCGAGTAGGCGTGGAGGTGGATGTCCGGCGCCAACTCCTTGGCGAGGCGCAGCCACCGTCCGTAGGTCTCGAGGGTCAGGTCGGGATGGATCCCGCCCTGCATGCAGAGTTCGGTCGCACCGAACTCGATCGCCTCTTCCACCCTTCCGACAAATTCCTCTTCGGTCGACTCGTAGGCGTCGGGTGATCTCTTGCCCTGGCCGAAACCGCAGAAGGCGCAGCCGACCACACAGATGTTGGTGAAGTTGATGTTCCGGTTGACCACGAAGGTCGCGGTGTCACCGGCGAGCTCGAACCGGAGTTCGTCGGCGGCCACCCGCATCTCTTCGATGATCTCCGGTCTGGTCTCGGCGAAGAGCGCGGTGAGCTCGTCTTCGGTCAGGCTGACCCCCTCGCGCCCCTTGGCTATCGCTTCCGGCGCGAGGCCCGGATCGAAGGATTCCTCGGAAATGCGGCCTGATCCGAGGCGGGGAATGAAGCTCCAGTACTTCATCTTGATCACGTCGAGTACGCCCTGTTCCATCCACTCGGCGTTCATGTACTGCGGATAGACGCAGAGGCGCTCGGTCAGGGCGAAACCCTGGGGCGAGAGTTCCTTGCGCACCTGGTGGGGGCTCGGGAACGGGTGCTCCGGCGAGATGTGGTCACCGTTGGCCGAGAGTCCACCGAGGTCGGTAGCCCCTGTCTCGACCAGCTCCGACCACCAGTCGGAGAGGTTGGGCGGCACCTGGACGCCGACGTCCGGCATCAGCCGCTGCGTTTCGGTGATCAGGAACTTCAAGTCATCGATCGTGATGGGACAGGCCCAGTCCGGGACTACCACGGAATCGTCCTCGGGCGCGCCCTCCTCTTCCCAGAGCCCGGAGTCCGCCGACCAGCGGCCCTTGCCGGTCCAGCGCTCTGCCGACGCCTGGTTGGCGATGTCGGCCGGCTCCTGGCCGTAATAACGCGGATGCGGCACGAAGTTCTGGATGATCACTTCCTGGATGTGGCCGTACTTCTCCTGGAGCGCCGCCAAGGCTTCGAGCGACTCGATGCGCTCTTCCGGCGTCTCTCCGATCCCGACGAGGATGCCGGTCGTGAAAGGAATCTTCAGTTTCCCGGCCGCCTCGATCGTGGCCAGCCTCACCGCCGGATGCTTGGTCGGAGATCCGGCGTGAACCGTCTGCATCAACCGCTCCGAGGCCGACTCGAGCATGAGCCCCTGGGAGGCGGTCACCTCGCGCAGCCGGGCGAGGTCGGTCTCACTGAGGGCACCGAGATTGGTGTGCGGAAGGATCCCCCGCTCGAGAGCCCGTTCGCAGGCCCAGATCACGTAGCCGGTGAAGTCCTCGTGGCCCCACGACTCGAGCCTGGCCTTGACTACCGGATTGACCTCGGGTTTCTCTCCCGTGAGGAACAGCAGTTCCTTGGCATTCCGCCGGACGGCCTCGTCGAGACGTTTCTCGACCTCTTCCGGCGGATGGATGTGCGCCTGGTGCGTGGCAAACGCGCAGTACTTGCAGTAGCACTGGCAAGTCCGGGATAGCGAGATCGTGTAGTTCCGGGAAAAGGTGACTCTGCGCATCTGACGACAGAACCTAGCGAAGTAACCGTGCGGTCCCCGGCCGGAGCCCCCGCGGGAATGTGCATCCGGCGGCTGCCCGAGGGCGTAATCTCTACTTGTCGGGACAACCGCCCCGATCGGCCGACCGGCCACCGCCCAGTCAAGGAGAAACCATGAAACGTCCCGCATATCTTCTGGCCCTGCCCCTCGTGGCCATGGCCATGCTCGCCGGCTGCGGCGACAGCGACGACAGTTCCGGCGATTCGACTACCGACACCGGCAGCGCCCAGACCGAACAGCCGGCCGACAGCGGCGGTTCATCCGGCGGCGGCGCAGCGATCGCTCTCGACGCGGATCCGGACGGCGCCCTGGCTTACGAGCAGGAGACCCTCGAAGCGAAATCCGGAACGGTCGATGTCGCGTTCACCAACGACGCCAGCATCGGCCACGACGTGGTGTTCGAGCTCGACGGCGAGGAAGTCGCCCGTGGCGACGTGATCACCGGTTCGAGCGTAAACGTCAGCTTCGACGCGAAGCCGGGCGAATACGAGTTCTACTGCTCCCTCCCCGGCCACCGAGCTGCCGGCATGGAAGGCCTGATGACCGTGAAGTAAATGGTCTGATTGTTATCTCGAAGAAGGGCGGCCGGGAGGCCGCCTTTTTTCGTGGCACGGTCTAAGTTTGCGTGCTGGTGGCGCGGGGTGGGGGTGTTCCCGTCCTCACCGCGGGAGCTCCGGGCGGAACACCCCCACCCCACGTATAAACAGTGGACGGTAGACCTACCCACAGGCAAAGCCGGGAACAGCCAGTGAGGGTCCGGGCACCTTGTAGCCGCCCAGGCCGCCGACCGGTAACTGGCATG
This sequence comes from Solirubrobacterales bacterium, assembly GCA_051305975.1. Lineage (GTDB taxonomy): Bacteria > Actinomycetota > Thermoleophilia > Solirubrobacterales > 70-9 > 67-14. Next base: position 2,988 of record JBPPMI010000186.1, on the reverse strand, counting down.
GACCGGTCAGCTGGTCGAGACATCCAAGTTGGTTTTACTCACGTTTCCGTGTCTATGGCTGAGACCGGAAACACCAACTTGGATGCAGTTATCCAGAACTCAGCGAGACTCGGACAGGGCGCAACCATTCTTTGCTTCGAATGCGCCCGCCAGCGCGGTAGACCGATCCCGAAGGCCGCCCGCCACCTCAGGCCTGCACAAAAAAGGGCGGCCCTGAGGCCGCCCTTTCGACATTCCGTGTAACCAGGTCTAGCTCTGGGAGCCGGGTGAAACCGAGGTCGGTTCGATCTCGGTCATCGACTTCTCGATCACGAACTTGTAGAACGCGAATGCGAGTGCGGCGCCGACCAGCGGGGCCAGCACGTAGACCCAGGCGTCGCCGAACTCACCGGAGACGAGTGCCGGGCCGAACCAGCGGGCCGGGTTGACCGAGGCGCCGGTGAGCGGTCCGAAGACCATCCCGATCGCGGCGAAGGTCAGACCGATGGCGAGCGGGGCCCATTCCTTCTTCGCCCTGATGCCCAGCGCCACGGCGAAAACGGTCAGTACGAGGAGGAAGGCACCGAGGCCTTCGACGATGAATCCCTGTGTGGCACCGCCGAGCAGCGGACTGATCGTCGCGGCTCCGTAGTTGGAGGCTCGTCCTTCGTCTTCGAGCAGAGCCTTGGTCAGGAGTGCTCCGAGGACACCACCGGAAAGCTGGGCGAGGATGTAGATGACCGCGTCGACTGGCGCGATCTTCTTCATCAGCGCGGCACCGAAGGTGATCGCCGGATTGAAGTGGCCACCACTGGCTATGCCGATCCCGATGATCAGAACGCAGAGGATAAAGCCGTAAGTGAGGCCGATCACGGCAAAGTCAGAACCGAACGAAGCCGACTCTCCTACCGAGATGAACAGGACACCGACACTGGTGATGAAGAAGACCAGAAACAGTGTTCCGACCAGTTCGGCGATGTATGCGGCGAGTCCGCGGTCTTGCATGTTTAGTTCAAACCTCCCGGGGCTTGTAGACGGTGAGCGTCGCCAGTCTAACTTCACTGGGCTTTCGCTTACCTAAAGGGCTAACACCGTCGGCGAGTGTATATGCCTGCTGGAAATAGCGGGTTTCCGGGAACGGCCGGGTCAAAGCAGTCCTTCGGCCAGTTGCGGCAGTTCGCGCACCATGCGGGACCGGGGGATCACCAGGTCCACCCCGGCCTCGAGCGCGGCGGCCCGGGTCTCGACGTCGGTGTGTGAATAGAAGCCGATCGATGGCGGTACCTGGGCGGCCACGGCCGCGGGATCGGTCGAGTCGAGATCGCAGACGATCAGGTCGGCTTCGACGGTACCGGGCAGCGAACCGGAGACCGTTACTTCGTGCCCCGAGGCAGACAGGATCTCTTTCACCCGGCTGGCGAGCATGAGGTCGGAGACACAGGCGAACACGTCGGCCATGAGAGTGCGTCCTAGATGGAGCGGCGCTGGCGGAACTCTTCGCGCACGCTCTCCGGACGGCCCCACATCTGGACGACCTCGGAGCGGCCCTCGCGCACTTCGCGCATCTGGATCTCGCCGGCGAAGCCCTCTTCGTCCATCTTCGTGAGGACACCGAGCACGGTTTCGGGGGCCGCGGCGCGGCCGAAGCTGTGGGCGACGGCGACCCGCCAGTGCCAGTCGGCACGCGAGTAAGGCTGGGCGTTGACCAGGCTCATGTTGACTGCAGCGTCGATGTAACGCTTCTCGTCGTCGATCCGCAGGTCGAACTCGACGTCCGTCCAGTCGTCCGGAAGGGAATCGAGTATGTCCTGGAAGTCCTGAGCGAGTGCCATCAGGGAAAGACTACCGGCCACCGCCCGGGCGGTCCGGGGCTGCCGCTCTCGTAGAATCGGTGAATGACCACCACCTCGACCCCCGACCTCGACGCCGAATACCGGCAGATCCGCGAAGAATGCGGCCTGGTCAACCGGTCCGGGCGCTTCAACCTGACCGTCTCCGGGACCGAGGCCGCCGAGTTCCTGCAGGGCCAGGTGACCAACGACACAGAGGTTCTCGCCGTCGGTGCCGGGTGTTACGCGGCGCTGCTCGACCGCAAGGGCCACATGCAGTCGGACCTGCGCATCCTCCGGACCGGCGAAGCAGAATTCTGGATCGACACGGAAGGAGACGCCGGACCCCGGGTCCTCAAACACCTCTCGATGTACAAGGTGGGGCGCGACGTCGCAGTGGAAGCCGCTGAGCGAACGATCCTCTCCTTGATAGGGCCCGGTTCGTTCGAAACCGCCGGCCTCGCACCCGGTGGTGAATACAGCACCCTCCCTGGCACCTTCGCCGGAGTCGAGACGCTCGTGGTCGCCACCGACCTCGGTCTCGACCTGATCGTCCCGGACGAATCGACAGCGGCGGTCATGGCCGAGCTCGAATCCCGCCGGGCAGTTCCCGTGTCGGAGGAAGCCGCCGAGATCCTCCGCGTGGAGACGGGCCGCCCCCGCTTCGGCCGGGAGATGACCGAGGCCTCGATGCCCGCCGAAGCCGGCATCGTCGAGTCCGCCGTGAACTTCACGAAGGGCTGTTACATCGGGCAGGAGCCGGTCGCGAGACTTCACTACAAGGGCCGCCCGAACCGCCACCTCCGCGGCCTTCGGTTCTCGGGCCCGGTCGAAGCGGGCTCTCCGGTCCGTCTCGGCGAACGGGAGCTCGGCTCGGTCGGAACGGCGGTGCTCTCGCCGGCTTCGGGGCAGATCGGCATGGCGATCCTCCGCAAGGAGGCCGAGCCGGGAACTACCGTCGTTGTCACCTCCGGGGCGAACGAGGTCGAAGCCGAAGTGATCGACCTGCCGTTCCTCGAGGACCTTTCATGAGCAGTCGCGCCCAGGGCCTCGGCGGCAGGACGTTCGGAGCCGACAGCCCGCTCTTCGGCGGCAAAGAGCCCGAACCGGAACCGAAGGCGGCACCCGAAGTGCCAAACGAGATGATCCCCCACTGGGATCCGCGGGCGGACGACTACGC
>JBPPMI010000185.1:0-7920 GCA_051305975.1 Solirubrobacterales bacterium | reverse complement strand
TGAAACCGTAGGCACCGCCCGGCACCTGGTTCAGTACGGACTTCGCCCGGACCTCGTGGAAACGCATGCCCATCGCTTCCGGGGCTGTGAATGTGCGCACCGGTCCGAGGCCCACCTGCTCGAGTCCGGGCAGCGTCTCCGCCTCCCGTTGGTCCACTCTCTGTCGATCCCAGCGCACGAACGTATGTTCGCATTAATTCAGTTCGTATTCAACGGGATAAGCTCGGTGAATGACAACCTCCGCTTACGACCTGCTCATCCGCCGTGACGACCTGCGCCAGGGAAAGATCCGCCCCGCGCCCGCCGCCGAAGAGGTCGATCTGGCCCCCGGTCAGGCACTCCTCAAGATCGAGAACTTCTCGATCAGCGCCAACAACGTCACCTACGCCGCGATGGGCGAGGCGATGAACTACTGGGACTTCTTCCCCTCGGGAGAAGACGAGTTCGGCCGCGTGCCGGCCTGGGGTTACTGCGAAGTGGTCCGGTCCGAGCACGAGGACGTTCAGGTCGGGCAGCGGATCTACGGTTACATGCCGATGTCGACCCACTTCGTCGTCGAGCCGACTGACGTCACCGATTCCGGCTTCGTCGACGGCACCGGCTACCGCGCCCCGCTGCCCGCCGTCTACAACCGTTATGGATTCGTCACGGCCGAGTCCGGAGAGGGTGAGTCCCGCGAGCCGTACGTGGCTCTGTTCGGCCCGCTTTTCTACACCTCGTGGCTGCTCGCCGACGAGATCATCGAAGAGAACTTCTACGGAGCGACCCGCCTGCTCTGCTCGAGCGCCTCGAGCAAGACGGCACTCAGCCTCGCCTACGTCCTCAAGCGCGATCACAGTGACAAGGTCACGCTCGTCGGACTCACCTCCGAGGGGAACAGGGGCTTCGTCGAGGGCACCGGCTTCTATGACGAAGTGGTGACCTACGACGAGATCGAACAACTCGACGCGGAAGTGCCGAGCGCCTACATCGACTTCGGTGGCAACGCCGATCTGCGCGGGCGTGTCCACTCGGCCTTCGGCGACAACCTGAAGGCAGACACCGCGGTCGGTGTTGCCGACTGGGAGGAGATCGCCCCCGCTCCGGACGCCGAGCCGCTGGAAGGCCCGAAGCCGGGCTTCTTCTTCGCCCCGACCCGCACCGTCAAGCGCAACGAGGACTGGGGTGCCGCTGAACTCCGGCGGAGGGTCGCGGAGGACCAGGAAGCGTTCATCGACGCCAGCAAGGACTGGATGACGATCAAGGTCGGTGACGGACCCGATGAGATGCAGCGGGTCTTCAGCGAGTTCCTCGACGGCAAGGTGGATCCGGCCGAAGGCTGGAACATCACGCCCTGACCCCCGGGCAAGGCTCTATGGCGGACCGGCTTTCGATCGAGACGGTCGCCAGTCGCTTGCCCGCCGTTCGCGAACCGCGGACGAGGTGCCCGACTTCCTTGACCACGCGGCCGGCCAGAGCCAACAGAAACGAGGCGGACATCCGGTCGGGATCGGGAGCCGGTTCGACCGCAGACTCGTTTGTCAAGGGTCGGGGATACGACGTGACGGCGGTCACGCAGCCGGACTAACATGCCCGGCATGGACAAAGCTTCGAAGCAGAAACTCACCATTGTCGGCGTCTTCGTGGTCATTCTGGCCCTGATCGCGATCCCGATCGCCATCAGCAACTCCGGTGACGGTGACGACGGCTCGACCGGCAAGGCGGATTGCCCCGAGGTTTCGACGGACACCGAGAAGAAGCCGACGATCGACGCCTGCAAGGGCACCCCACCGACGGCGCTCGAATCGATCGACGTGGTCGAAGGTGACGGCGCCGAGGCCAAGGCCGGCGACAAGCTCTCGATGCAGTACGTCGGCACGATCTACGAGACGGGCGATGAGTTCGACGCATCGTGGGAGCGCGGCGAGCCGTTCGAGTTCACCCTCGGGGGCGGCGAAGTGATCAAGGGCTGGGACGAAGGCATCGAAGGCATGAAGGTCGGCGGACGGCGCGAGCTGATCATCCCGCCGGACCTCGGTTACGGACTCGAAGGTTCACCTCCGTCGATCCCGGCCGACGCCACGCTCGTCTTCGTGGTCGATCTGCTCGGCGTCGAGTAGGCCCCTGCACATACCTCGCCCGCCGGTGGGGGTTTCAATTCCGGCTTGAACCGGTAATGGTCTGAGTATGTTTCAGGATCAGACATTCGTGATCGTCGGAGCCAGCCTCACCGGGGCCAAGGCAGCCGAAGAACTGCGTGAACGGGACTTCGAAGGGCGGATCGTCCTGATCGGCGCTGAAGACGAGCGGCCGTACGAGCGCCCCCCGCTCTCCAAGGACTTCCTCCGCGGCGAGAAGGACGAGAAGCCGTTCGTCCACGACGAAGGCTTCTACGACGACAAGGACATCCAGCTCCGTACCGGGGTCGAAGTCACCGGGATCGATCCACTCGGTTCGAAGGTCACCCTCGACAACGGCGAGACCATCGAGTACGAACGGCTGCTGATCGCCACCGGAGCCGAGCCCCGCAGGCTCGACCTGCCCGGGAGCGACCTCGACGGCGTGGTCTACCTGCGGACGGTTGCCGATTCCGAAGCGCTCGGAGCGAGGTTCGGCGAAGGCGTGAAGGTGGTTGTGGTCGGGGCCGGATGGATCGGCTCCGAAGCGGCTGCTTCCGCCCGGGAGAAGGGCTGCGAAGTCACCATGATCGCCCCCGAGAGCGCTCCGCTCGAACGGGTGCTCGGCCCGGAGCTCGGCAAGGTCTACCGGGACGTCCACGAGGACCACGGCGTGAAGTTCCTCGCTGGCACAGGCGTCACCGAATTTCTCGGGTCGGGATCGGTCGAGGCAGTGCTCACCGATTCAGGCGAACGGATCGAGGCCGACCTGGTCGTGATCGGCGCCGGGGTCCTCCCCCGCACCGCCCTCGCCGAGGCCGCCCGCATCCCGACCGACAACGGCATCCTCACCGGCCCCTCCCTCGAGACCGAGGCACCGGGGGTCTTCGCGGCCGGTGACGTCGCCAACGCGTACCACCCGTTCTACGGCGAGCGGATCCGGGTCGAACACTGGGCGAACGCGAAACGACAGGGTGCGGCCGCCGCCCGTTCGATGCTCGGGGAAGAAGTCGAGTTCGACGAGATCCCCTACTTCTTCTCGGACCAGTACGACGTCGGCATGGAGTACACCGGCTACGCGCCGGATTCCGACCAGATCGTTTATCGCGGCGACGTCGACAAGCGCGAATTCATTGCCTTCTGGCTGAAGGACGGCCGGGTCGTCGCCGGAATGAACGTCAACGTTTGGGACGTGGCCGAGACGATCGCGGACCTGATCAGGTCACGCAACGAAGTCGATGTGGCGGAGCTGACCGATCCGAACGCGGATCTGGCTTCACTGGCAACAGGATAAGGAACGGGTCCTGACGTCTTGATCCACGCTTCGCGCGGATACAAGGCGGCGAGACCCTTAGAACCGCTCTTTGCGGATCGTCGCCTTGCGGCCCTTGATCCGGCTGGCGCGCATCCGCTTCAGCACGACGTCGACCGAGTCGGTCGGCACGTCGACCAGCGAGAAGTTCTCCTTGATCTCGATGCTGCCGATCTGCTTGCCGGAGATGCCGCCTTCGTTGGCGATCGCCCCGACTAGATCCTTGGGCGCCACGCTGGCGCTCTTGCCGACGCTGAAGAAGAGCCGGGTGAATTCACCGGGTGGACCGGTCTTCCGCGGGTTCTTGCCCTTATAACCACGCGGGGCGTTCGGACGGTTGCCGTTGCCATTGCCGTTCCCGTTGTGACCGGCCTTGCCCTTGGTGCCGGCAGGCGGGATCTCGCGCTCGTCGATCTCCAGGCCCGACTTCTCGTGGGCCAGCCGGGCCGCGGCGGCGGCCATGTCCATCGGATCGAGCCCGCCGTCATTCACGAGTGAGTCGACCAGGTCCCGGAACGGCGCCATTGCCGCAGTCCCGGCGGGGGTCTCGCCTGCCTTGATGACGGATTCCCGGATCGTGTTTCTGGTCAGTTCCAGGCGGCTGGCCTTCAGCTCGGCGACGGTCGGCAGGTCCTTGATCTCGATCTGACGTTTGGTCAGGCGCTGGATCGCCTTTATGTTTCGCTGCTCACGGGGCTCGGCGATCGTGATCGCGACGCCTTCCCGCCCCGCCCGGCCGACCCGGCCTATGCGGTGGACGTACTGCTCGGCTGCGGTGGGCAGCCCGAAATTGAAGACGTGGGTCAGATGGTCGACGTCGAGGCCGCGGGCGGCGACATCGGTGGCGACGAGGATCGTCGTGGCGCCGGCGCGGAGGCGGCCCATCGCGCGGTCACGCTGTTCCTGGGTCATGCCGCCGTGGAGTGAGTCGGCCCGGTGTCCCTTCGTGGACAAGGTCTCGGTGAGGCTGTCGACCTCATGCCGGGTCTTGCAGAAGACGATCGCCGAGGCCGGCTGTTCGAGTTCGAGAACCCGGCCGAGGGCGGCCGGTCGGTTCTGGCGGTTCACCAGATGGGCGGTCTCCCGGACGACGGGCACATCACCCTCTTCGACCTTCCCGGCCTTGATGGTGATGCGCACCGGGTCGTTCAGGTGCTTCTTGACCATCGAGGCGATGCGGGGCGGGATCGTCGCCGAGAAGAGCATAGTCTGGCGGGTGTCGGGGATTGCGTTCAGGATCTCGTCGAGTTCGTCGGCGAAGCCCATGTCGAGCATCTCGTCCGCTTCGTCGAGCACGAGGACTTCGAGGCCGTTGACCTTGAGCGAGTTCCGGCGGAGGTGGTCGAGCGCGCGGCCGGGAGTGGCCACGACGACGTCGACACCACGCTTGAGCGGACCAAGCTGCTTGCCTATCGGCTGGCCGCCGAAGACGGCGAGGACCTTTGCGCCCACCCCGAGGCCGTAAGCCTGGGTCGCTTTGGCCACCTGGATGGCGAGCTCGCGGGTCGGGACCAGGATCAGTGCGGACGGCTGGGCCTCGCGACCGCCCCGTGAGAGGCGTTCGAGCAGGGGCAACGCGAACGCGGCGGTTTTGCCGGTGCCGGTGGCGGCCTGCCCAAGCAGGTCTCGCCCGTCGATCAGCGGCGGGATCGCCTCGGTCTGAATGGGAGAAGGCTCTGTGTAGCCGAGTCCTTCGACCGTCTTCTGAAGGGTTTCGGACAGGCCGAGCCCATCGAAGCCGGATGAACCGGCAGGGTCGGGAGCAGGGGGATTTGCAGGGGTCAAGTGAGGCCTAACGGAGGAGGAAGTGTCGAAATCAGCGGCCCGGTCGGCCGCGAGGGGCTTTCCAAGGTAACAGCCCGGCCTAAACAAATAGGCTTCCGGGCGTGAACGTGATCGACGAACTGCTCGCCAATAACCGTGAATTCGCGGATTCGCTCCCGGAGAAGCACCTCGATGTGGCACCGCGGCGAAAGCTCGCGATCGTTGCCTGCATGGACTCGCGGATCGACGTTTTCCAGACCCTCGGGCTCGAACACGGCGAAGCCCACATCCTTCGAAACGCCGGCGGAATCATCACTGACGACGTGATCCGGTCCCTGGCCGTCTCCCAGCGCCGGCTCGGCACCGAGGAGATCATGCTGATCCACCACACCGACTGCGGCATGATGAAGATCACCGACGACGGCTTCCGCGCCGAGCTCCTGGACGACACGGGAGTCGCCCCGGCCTTCGCGATCGAATCGTTCACGGACCTCGAGGCCGACGTCGCCCAGTCGATCCGGCGGGTGCGCCGGTCGACCTTCCTGCTCCACAACGAAAGTGTGCGCGGGTTCGTCTACGACGTCGACGACCACCAGCTGCGCGAAGTCACCGTCGAAGACTGATCGGACTGCGGCTGCTGCCCGGCTGATCGGCCGCTGCGCGCCGGAGGTGCTCCGCCATGTCGCCGGCGATCGACGGCCATCCGTAGCGGGCCGTCGCTTCCCGGCGTCCGGCGAGGCCGCGGCGTGACCGTTCTTCGCCGTCGTCGGCGGCCTCGACCATCGCGTCGGACAGGGCCTCCCGATCGTCCGGCGGAACGAGCCACCCGGTCTGGCCGTCGTCGATGATCGCCTTCGGGCCGAAGCGGTCGACCGCGATCGGCGGCAGGGCGCAGGCCATGCCTTCCACCAGGATCAGACCGAACTGCTCGCGCACCGAGGCGAGCACCTGGACGTCGGCCGCGTTGAAGAACCCGGACAGCTCCGCGTGGTCGTGCCACCCGGCGAGGAAGACGTTCCGTGCCCCGGACGCCTCGACCGCTTCGGCCGGGTGTTCGCCTTCCCACTCCCCGGGGTGCCCACCCACGATGACGAGGGAGAGCCGGCGACGGGATTCCTTTCGGGCGTCCTCGAACGCACGGACCAGCAACCCGAGCCGTTTGACTTCGGTGAAGCGGCCTGCCGCGAGCATGACCACAGACCGATCGAGCACGGCGACTTCGGCAGCCGAATACGAAATGCTGCCGGAATCCTTCCCCGGCAGCCAACCCTGCGGATTCTCGGCCAGGTGTCGCAGCCAGAACTCACCGCGGTCGAGGATCTCGGGCTTGAACTTCTCCGGGCCGAAGCCGTTCGGCAGGACGGTGATCATGTTTTCGTCGACCGTCAGCAGGCTCGCCGCGAGCGCAACGTCAGCTTCGGTCTGGACGATCAGGCCCGTGCTCGCCTGTGCCCAGCGCCGTATTCGGCGTGCCCAGGACCCCGCGTGGGACCAGGACGCCGGGGGGCCGGCTTGGATCCTTTCGAGCATCGCCAGTTCGGTGCCGTGAAGGTGGGTGAGTACCGGGATCCCGGGTGCCACGCGGCAGGCCGCTTCGTTCATCGGCGTCAGGTGATGGAGGTGGAGCGCGTCCATGCCTGCCGCGTCGGCCTGCTCCAGGGCCCGCGACCAGGCGTGGACCTGTGCGCCGTATTCCTCGTCGTCGAGCTTGGCGAAACACCGGTCGGGGGCACCGGGCCGGTCCTCGAACGAAGGGTGCATCGGGGCGTCGCCCCGATCGAAGTCGACGACCCGCGGATCCAGGCCGGCGTAGAAGGTTCTTGCGTCGCCCAGTCCGGAACTCCGCGACCCCGAGAGGAGCGTTACTTCGCAACCGTGACCCGGCAGGGACGCAGCGAGGTCCCGTGCGACTTGAGCCGACCCCCCGCGAGGAAAGAAGAGGATTGCGGAGAGTATGTGCACGCACCCAAGTTACCCAAATGTGAACTTCGTACTCACGACTCGGACCTGCTACCTGCGGGAGAGAAAGACGAGCGCCGTGGAGACCGGCCGGCCGCCGGGGATCTCCGTCCCATCGCCCTCGCGGGGCACGTTCACCAGCTGCCCGTCCCTGATCATGGAGGCCGAACCCCCGCCGTCGAGGTTGAGTGCCGAAGTGACTCCGAGGTCGATCATCTGCGTTGCGAGTTCGTCCAGGGTCAGCCCGGCCTCCTGGTCTGTCCGTCCGTCGGTCACCAGCGCCAGCATGGTCCCCCCTCTCAGCCCCAGAGCTGCCCGCGGGTGCCGGCCGTCTGTGATGTCGGAATCGAACTGGCCGGAACCGGCGGAAAACCCTTCCCGCTCCTGGTCGGCCGGGCGCCCGTCGGCGACCAGCATCGGACCGGCCTGGAGCAGGTCGCCTTCGAGTTGCCCGGGAAGTTCGTCGCGCGGTGCGATGGTCACCTCACCCCCGACCGAGTGGACGCAGGCCCGGCGTTCGTCCCAGGGCGGGTCGAACGGAACCGAGTCGCTCCGCACGCCACTTGCCCGAAGTTCACCCAGTGGCATTCCGCTGAGCAGCGGATCGGTTTCCACCTGTGGCTGCCGGATGTAGAAGCCACCCACCAGGGCCTCACCCGCTCCCTGCCATTCGCACCATTCCAGCAGCGTCATCGCCGTGGGAAGGGTGGCGACCCGGAGCTCGAAATCCTTGAGCGGATACTCCGCCACCTGGATCGTGGTGCGCAAACCGTCGCCGTGGCTCAGCAT
>JBPPMI010000184.1:0-2553 GCA_051305975.1 Solirubrobacterales bacterium | reverse complement strand
GAATCCCGAACCTGCTTCTCGATCTCGACCACATCCCTATCCGTGGCCGACTGATCGATTTCGACTTCCGATTTGGTTGTGCTGATGTAGCGCGAGATGTTCAGGTTGAAATCGTTCTTCTCGATCTCGGCCATCTGGGCCTGGGTCAGCCAGACCGTCTCCCGATCAAGGCGCACATCCACCCTCACCTCGCCGTCCGGGGCCGCGTAGACGATCACCTCACCGCCCGGCGCTGCACTCATCACCCAGCCCTCCGCATCAGCGCCCCGGCGATGGATCCGTCCTTGCGTCGGTACTCCACTGTTACGCCATTGACCGGCATCCGATGCAATGCACGGTTGCGCTCCACCGGCCCGTAGATTGGGGTCCCAACGTGAATCATTTCAGCGCTCGCCATATCCACTTCCATCTCTGCCGTTCGCCCCAATCACAAACCAGGGTGGCTTCCGCAATATGCCTAGCCCGACCGGGTCAGCACTGGGAGTTCGTAATCTCGTAGACCATGTCGCCGACATACCGCTTGAACGACTCGTTCTCGACGAACTGCTTGTAAACCTGTGTGTCGTCCTTGAGCAGGATCTGCATCGCCTTATGCAGCGCCTGGTCGTGCGCCATACGCGCGGTGTGCGGGGTGTTCTCCTTCGCATTCCGGTAGGCGGCGTCGGCGGCGACCTTGGGTGCGATGTCTTCGCGGATGCGTTTGGCCACCCGGTCGGTGTCGGTGAACAGGGTGCCGAACTGCTCGTTGAAGGTCTTCAGGATATTGCTCAGCCGGTCCAGCTCGGGCTCGCTCTTGCGCCCGCCGGCGTCGGTCGGCACCGGCTCGATCTCGGCATCATCGTCCGCCAGCGCGATCTTCATGGCCGCCTTCTTCTCGACGCGGTAGCTGTCCATGTCGATGGCGTCCAGAATGCCCTTGGCGAGGTCTTCCTCCTTCGGCGCCGGCAGCTTGGGCGTGAGCAGGTCGAGAAAGATCGACAGCTTCTCCCACTCGGCGTTGCTGTAGGGGATCACCGACGACAGGAAGGCGTAGGTGCGGCAGAACACCTTGGCCTTGCCCTTGAAGTCCACCTGGCCATCCTCGTCGAGCCGGTCCACGTAGACCGCCACACAGGCATCGAGGATCGGGTCGAGCCGGTCGCGATCCGCGCCGCCGAGGAACAGCGCCACCACCTCGCGCACCTGCTCCGGCGAGTACACCTGCGCCGCATCGAGCGCGCCCTTGAGGTCGTGCAGCTTGTTCGGATCGGTCTCGTCGGCGAGCAGCGTGGTGCGGTAGTAGTCCTGGAAGGCGAAGGTGATGGCCTCGCTGTTGTTCTGGAAGTCGAGCACGAAGCAGTCGTGCTTCTGCGGGTGGGCGCGATTGAGCCGCGACAGCGTCTGCACCGCCTTGATGCCCGCCAGCGGCTTGTCCACATACATCGTGTGCAGCAGCGGCTCGTCGTAGCCGGTCTGGAACTTATCGGCGCAGATCAGGAAGCGGTAGGGATCGGTCTGGATCTTCCCGGCGATGTCGTTGCCCGGAAAGCCGTTCAGCGACGCCTCGCTCACCTTTTCACCGCCCCCGTTGCCATGGGAAAAGTCATGCTCGCCGGAGAAGGCGACGATGGCCTGGTACGGGCTCTTGCGCTCCGCCAGGTACGCCTTGAAGGCGTGGAAGTACTGGATCGCCCGCTCGATGCCGCTGGTCACCACCATCGCCCGCGCCTGGCCGCCGATCTTGCCCGTGGCCAGCACCTGCTCGTGGAAGTGGTCCACCATGATCTCGGCCTTGAGCCGGATCGCGTGGTCGTGGCTCTCGACGTAGCGGCGCAGCTTCTTGCGCGCCTTCTTGGTGTCGAACTCCGGGTCGTCCTCGGTCTTCTTGATCAGCCGGTAGTAGCTGTCCACCGGCGTGTAGGCCTTGAGCACGTCGAGGATGAAGCCCTCCTCGATCGCCTGCTTCATGGTGTAGCCGTGGAAGGGTCGGTGCTTGATCTTGCCCTCGGCATCCGGCGGCAGCGGCTCGCCGAACATCTCCAGCGTCTTGTGCTTGGGCGTGGCGGTGAAGGCGAAGTAGCTGGCGTTGGTCAGCATCTTGCGCGCGGCCATGCGTGCTTCCAGCGCTGCGTTGATCGTGTCCTCGGGGTCTGGGCCTTCTTCGTCGTCCGGCGCCGGCGCGGCCCCGGTGCTGCCGAGTGCCTGGCTCATCGCCGCCGAGGTCTTGCCGCCCTGGCTGGAGTGCGCCTCGTCGATGACGATGGCAAAAGTCTTGCCGGCATCCAGCGCGATCTCGTCGAGGATGAACGGGAACTTCTGCACCGTCGAGACGATGATCTTCTTGCCCTCCTGGATGAAGCGGCGCAGGTCGCCGGAGCGCTCGGCGTGGCCCACGGTCGCGCCCACCTGCATGAACTGCTTGATGGTCGCCTGGATCTGGCTGTCGAGGATGCGCCGGTCGGTCACCACGATCACCGAGTCGAACACCTCGCTGTGCGCGGCATCGCCGTCGCGCCTGAGGCCGATGAGCTGGTGCGCGAGCCAGGCGATGGAGTTCGACTTGCCACTGCCCGC
>JBPPMI010000183.1:0-3910 GCA_051305975.1 Solirubrobacterales bacterium | reverse complement strand
CAGACGGGCGAGTTCGGCGAAGCGACCGCCGAAGGCGACCGCTGCGGCACCAAGCTGTTCCTCGCGACCGACCTCGACTTCAACGTCGGCACGGGTGCGGCGGTCGGTTCGTAGATCAGTCCCTTCAGCACGAGCGCAGAGCGCTGAAGATACGCCCGCCACGGATGGTCGGGGAAGCTGCCCTGGCCAAGCCACTCTCGCCAGTACTCCTGGGTGGTGTCGATCCGTTCGATCGATTCCGGCGAACTGCGAGGGTGGGAGTCGATGCCTTCGCCCCAGGAGAGGGAACAGAAGGCCCGGTCGCCTTCGCGGAGGTGGATCGATCCGACCGCCGCACCCGTGCCGACGTTGAAGTCGAGGTCGGTCGCGAGGAACAGCTTGGTGCCGCAGCGGTCGCCTTCGGCGGTCGCTTCGCCGAACTCGCCCGTCTGCCAGATCGCCGAGTCCGCGCCGTACCCGAAACGCGGGTTGCAGACCATCTCCAGGTCGACCTCGCCCTCGATGCATTCGGCGACCCGCACCAGCGACAGGTCCGCTTCGTGGTTGATCCCCTCCGAAGCGTCACCGTCGCCGGAGTCGCTCCACTCGGCGATCGTCAGGGCGTCACGGATGACCACCCAGCCGGTGTCGGTGGACCAGGTCGTCTCGAGTACCAGGGTGCCCGGCTCGTAGCGCCGGCTGAGCGGAGCCATGGTGCCTTTCGGCGCGAAGCGGAACTGGCCCGCGGAGCGGTCGAGGATCGCCCCGAAGACCGACGGCGAGTCAAAGCGCGGCACACACAGCCACTCGACCGCGCCGTCGGGCGCGATCAGAGCGGACGTGTGGCAATCCGACAGGAAGCCGTAGCTTCCGATCGACGGAAAGGGCGACCGTTTCAGGCGAGGCCTTCCGCTTCGTACTCACGGAGGAAGCCTTCGAACAGGCGGCGGTGGCCCTGCTCGTCACGGAGGATCGCGATGACCATGTCCTGTGTGACGGGGTCGACCGTCTCCGTGGCTTCGATGATCTTCTCGTAATACTCCATCGCGCCGGTTTCGGCCTGAATCACGCCTCTGATGATGTGCACGATGTCGGTCTGGTGCTCGGGCGGCTGCAGGAAGTCCTGCTCGGCCTCGAAGTCCATCGATCCGGGCACGACGCCGTAGAGCTCCTTGATGCGGTCCGCGAACTGCTGCGCGTGGCCGAGTTCTTCCTGGATGTCGGTTTTCAGGGATTCGATGATCTCCTGGGCGCGCACGCCGTCCGGATTGACCGAGTTCGCGATGTAGCTCATCACGGTTTCGATCTCCATCCAGTAGGCCTTGGTGAGCATACGTACTATCTCGTCCTGCTTCTCGGTCTGCTTGCTGTCGAGGATGCCTTCAGTGGGGGTCATGGTGTCTCCTTGGAGTGGTTTCGGGTGCTCGTGGCGGTTGGTTACCCGCACTCATGGTCAACCTATCAGCGGCCAGCCCTCATCCCGGCCAAGATGGCTCCGTCGGTACGCTTGAAGGCCGTGCCTCCGCTTTTCACACCCCCTCTGGGCGAGCTCAGTCCTGCCGTAGTCGCGGGTCTCGAGCTGATCCCCCTGACCGTCGCCGTCGTCTTCTACTGGCACCGGGCGATGACCCTCTCGTGGGCCGGGCGACCGGTTCCCATGTGGCGCCAGATCTGTTTCGGCACGGGCCTGTTCCTCGCGTCATTCGTCCTTTTCAGCCCGTGGGGCTATCTGGCCGAGGAGCTGGTGATCGCCCACATGATCGAGCACCTGGTGATCGGGGACATCGCCTCGCTATTCATCGTTCTCGGCCTGACCCGGTCGATCCTCCAGCCGATCCTGGCGATCAGGTTCTTCGACCGGCTCCAGGTCCTCGCCAACCCCTTCATCGCCTTCCCGCTCTGGGCGATCAACCTCTTCGTCTGGCACATCCCGGCCCTCTACGACTCGGCCTACGGCGGGGCCCTGATCCACGGGCTCGAACACGGACTGTTCCTCGGCTTCGGCGTCCTGATGTGGATGCCGGTGTTCGGGCCACTCCCGACCCCCAAGTGGTTCGGGCCGGGCTGGAAGATCATCTACACGGTTGCGGTCCGGTTCACGGCGGCGGTGCTCGGCAACATCCTGATGTGGACGCAGGTGACGCTCTACAACAACTACGACGAAGGCCACCTCAAGTGGGGCATCGACGCGATCCAGGATCAGAGCACGGCGGGCGTGATCATGATGGTCGAAGGGACCTTCCTGATCCTCGGAGTGCTCGCCTACACCTTCTTCGAATCGGCGAAGCAGAGCATGAAGAAGCAGGAACTGATGGACCTCGCCTACAACGAAGGCGTACCCCTGAGCGAAGCCCGGGCCGAGCGGGCGGTAAAGGCCGGTCACGCCGACCTGCTCGAGAAACGCATCCTCGCCGGGGAGCTCAGTGGCGATTCAGCCAGGTAGGCGTTACCTCTACCTGCTGGTTTTCGTGGTCGGGGCCTGCACCCTCGGAACGGAGATCGCCGGCGCGCGCCTGCTGGCACCGTACTTCGGCGATTCGACGATCGTGTGGGCGAACACGATCGGGGTCGTCCTGGTCGCCCTCTCGGTCGGTTACTGGCTGGGCGGAAAGCTGGCCGACCGCGACCCTCGCCTGATCACGCTGTGCGAGGTGGTGCTCGGCGGGGCGCTGCTGATCGCCCTGGTGCCGTTCCTGGCGCAGCCCTTCCTCGGAGCGTCGGTCGATGCTTTCGACACGATCTCGGTCGGTACCTTCGCCGGATCGTTGTTCGGCGTGCTGGTCCTGCTGGCGATCCCGGTGATGGTCATGGGCTCGGTCTCGCCGTGGGCGATCCGGATCGCGATGTCCGACGTCGAGCACGCCGGCGAACTGGCGGGCCGGCTCTACGCGGTCTCGACGGCCGGTTCATTGGCCGGCACGATGATCTCGGCCCTGGTCACGATCCCGCTGCTCGGCACCCAGCGCACCTTTCTGGTCTTCGCCCTGGTCGTGGCCGTGGTCGGACTCGGCGGCCTCGGCTGGCGGTGGGCCGGCGTGCCGGTGGCCATCGCGGCGGCGATGCTGATCCCGGTCGGGACGATCAAGGCCGCCGACTCCGGCAGGGTCCTTTTCGAGGCGGAGACCACGCAGCAGTACGCGCGGGTGGTCGAAAAGCCCGACGGCGAGCGTAACCTCGAGCTGAACGAAGGCCAGGCGATCCATTCGATCTACCGGCCGGGTTACTGGCTGGTCGGTGGCTACTGGGACGAGAACCTCGTCCTGCCTTTCACCACGGCCACGGGGGCAAAGCCTCCGGAGAGAGTCGCGATCCTCGGATCCGCCGCCGGCACCGTGGCCCGCCAGTACGGCCACTTCTTCCCGGAGACCAAAGTCGACGCGGTCGAGATCGACGGTGAGCTCACCGAGCTCGGGCGCGAGTACTTCGACCTCCACAACCCGAACATGGAGGTCTTCACCGAGGACGCCCGGCCCTGGCTGAGGCAGGCCGAGCCCGTCTACGACACGATCATGGTCGATGCGTACCACCAGCCCTACATCCCCTTTTACCTCGCGACGGACGAATTCTTCGAGCTGGTCCGGGACCGGCTCCGGCCGGGAGGCACGATGCTGATCAACATCGGTCACCCCGAAGGCAACGACGACCTCGAAGAAACCCTGACCACGACCGTCGCCGAATCGTTCCCGTCGATCAAGCGGGATCCGGTCCAGGGCACGAGCACGATGCTCGTCGCGTCCGAAGCGCCGGTCTCGGCGGGGAACCTCGTGTCGAACGCACCGGCCCTTCCTTTCCCGCTGCCGAGCCTGGCCGCCGCGACCGCATCCCGGCTCGAACCCGGATTGACCGGGGGAGACGTCTGGACCGACGACAAGGCACCGGTCGAGTGGCTGGTCGACCTCTCCCTGCTCGGGATCGCCAATGAATAGGGCCC
>JBPPMI010000182.1:0-3839 GCA_051305975.1 Solirubrobacterales bacterium | reverse complement strand
GTACGTCGGCTTCATCCCGGTCACCCTCGGCATGCTCGCGCTGCCGCTGCTCCGCCGCGGCGGACGCGCCTGGACCTCGGCGCTCATCGCCTTCACTGTCGGGTTGCTCGCATTCCTCGCGATCGACGGCACGCTGGAAGCCATGGACCTGGCCGCGCTCGGGTCCGGTGTATTCGGCGGCAACGCGCTCGTCTTCCTCGCGGCCGGTCTCGCGTTCCTCGCGCTCTCCGGGATCGATGCCTGGATGAAGGGCCGCCGCGAGAAATCGAAGAAGGCGGGAGCCTCGGGCTGGCAGCTTGCCTTGATGGTGTCGATCGGCATCGGCCTCCACAACTTCGGCGAAGGGCTGGCAATCGGCTCGGCCTACGCGGTCGGGGAACTCGCCCTCGGCAGCGCCCTGATCATCGGCTTCGCGATCCACAACACGACCGAGGGCCTCGCGATCGTCGCCCCGCTCGCGACGGACAAACCCCGGGTGAGGGGGCTGATCGGTCTTGGCGCGATCGCCGGCGGCCCCGCGATCCTCGGCGCCCTGATTGGCGGCTCGGTCGGCAGCGACGAGATCGCCGCGGCCCTGATCGGCGTCGGCGTCGGCGCGATCCTCCAGGTAGTGGTCCAGCTCGTCCCGGCGATGAAGGACGAAGACGGCCGGACGTTCACCCCGGTGTCGACGGCGGCACTGGCAACAGGAGCCCTGGCCCTGTACCTCACGGGCCTCCTGGTAACAGTCTGAACAAGAGCAGTTGGCAATGGGTTGGGGTCCTGAGCGACCAGAACCATTGCCAGAGACCAGATGGTGTCAGGTAGGCTGCGGCCATGATCGGGCCTACCGACGAGGAGATGCGGGTGCTCGGCTGCCTGGTCGAGAAGCAGCGGACCACACCCGACCACTATCCACTGACGCTGAACGCGCTGATCAACGCCTGCAACCAGTCGACCAACCGCGATCCGGTGGTCAGCTACGACGAAGCGACCGTCCGCCGCGCGCTCGGGGAGCTCGGCCGTCGCCGCTGGATCCGCTCGGCCTCCGGCCACAGCAGCCGGGTGCCGAAGTACCGGCAGCTGTTCGACACCGAGATGAAGCTCGACGACGACCAGGTCGCGGTCCTCGCGGTACTGATGCTGCGCGGCCCGCAGACCCCGGGGGAGTTGAAGCAGCGAACCGAGCGCCTCTTCGCCTTCCACGACCTTGCCGCGATCCACACCACGCTCGACGCCCTTGTCGCGCGCGGCCTCGCCGAGCGGCTCCAGCGCCGTCCGGGTCAGAAGGAGGAGCGCTACCGTCAGCTGGTCGGGGGAACCGAAGCCGACCAGGCCGGCGACGAATCGCCCGCTCCCGGAGATCTCCCCACCATGGCTTCGGCCGCGAGTGATGTGGAAGCACCCGAGGCCGTCGTCGCCGCGTCTTCCTTCCAGGAACCGATGCCGGTCCCGGCCGACACACCCGAGACGGAGAGGATCGAGAAGCTCGAGCGCGAGGTCGCGGAACTCCGGTCCGAACTCGAATCCCTGAAGGACCAGCTCGGCGCCTGACTGATCGACTGCTTCTGGAACGGATCGTTCAGCCATTTCCGAACGATTCGGAGCAGAAAGGTTTGCTTGACGGTTTCGGTCGTTGGGTAAGCCCCTCGTATCGAAGCCGAGACCACAGCTGAACACGTGCCCGAGGGGGTCGAGCGTGACCACTCGATCTTCGCGACGCTGAAGCGCAGCGTCAGCGAGTTCTCCGAGGACAACATGACCGACTGGGCGGCCGCGCTCACCTACTACGGCCTGCTCTCGCTGTTCCCGGCCCTGATCGCGCTGGTCTCGATCATCGGTCTCTTTGCTGATCCGGCCTCGACCACCGAGAAGCTGACCGACATCGTCTCCAACCTCGGACCGGACACGGCCGCCGATACCATCTCCGGCCCGGTGGAATCGCTGACCGCGAACCGCGGGGCCTCGGGGATCACCTTCGTGCTGGGCCTTGCCCTGGCCGTGTGGTCCGCGTCGGGCTACATCGGCGCCTTCAGCCGGGCGTCGAACGTGATCTACGAGACCCGCGAAGGCCGCCCCTTCTGGAAGCTCCGTCCGGTTCAGCTGGTGGTCACGCTGGCGATGATCTTGATTCTGGCGCTGCTGGCGATCGGCCTGGTCATGACCGGTCCGGTCGTCGACGCGGTCGCCGAGCCGTTCGGGATCAGCGACACCGCACTCGATATATGGGGCATCGCCAAGTGGCCTGTGATGATCACCCTCGTGCTGCTCCTGTTCGCGGTGCTCTACCACTCGTCACCGAACGCCAAGCTGGCCCGGTTCAGGTGGGTCACCCCCGGCGCGATGCTCGCCCTGGCCGCCTGGGTGGTCGCGTCGGCCGCGTTCGCCTTCTACGTGGGCAACTTCGGTTCGTACAACGAGACCTACGGAACGCTGGGCGGCTTCGTCGCCCTGCTGGTCTGGTTCTGGATCTCGAACCTCGCGGTGCTCCTCGGTCTGGAACTCAACTCCGAGCTCGAGCGGAACCGCGAATTCGAAGGAGGAATCCCGGAAGCCGAGAAGCAGATCCAGCTTGAACCACGGTCCGAACCGAAGCCGCGCAAGACGGCCTGAGAATCAGGCGTGGCCGCCTGACAAGGCGACCCGGTGGGCCCGTCAGGCGAGTTCGGGCAGTTCCCAGAAACCGGTCACCGGGTGCGAATCGTCTTCGCCCTCGGGCGGTGCCCCTGAAGCTGCGATCAGCAGGGCTTCGCTGCCGACGTTGTGGAGGGCGCGAACCGTCCGCGCGTCGATCCGGATCGCTTCGCCCGGTTCCAGCCGTTCGATCTCATTGTCGAGCTTGAACTCGACCGGCCCACCGGAGATCAGGACGTAGACCTCGTCCTGTTCGTCGTGGTAGTGGCCCTTCTGCCCTTGGGTCGAACCGTCCGGCGCCAGCCGGATCCAGGTCACGCCGACCTGCGGCGACTCGAGCGCCTCGCGGCCCATCCGGAACTCACCGCCCTCGTCATCGAGGTGGTTCGGCAGATCGGAAAAACGCACCTTCGTATATCCGGACATAGGCACGGCTCTACCCTGCCGGCGAAGGGAAGAAACCGAGGCGTTCCAGTCCGGGCAGCCGAGCCGGTGATTTCTGGACATGGACTCCCTCCCGGTCGAGATGAAGCCGTCGGCCTCCTGAAGGGCCACCGGTGGAGGATCCGGAGTCCCTGCTACCTGCTGGTCAGGGCCGAGGCGGTCTCGGTGACACCAAACCGGATCCCGTGCCTGAGCCGGACCCGCAACCCGAACCGGAGCCGCCAGTGACCGATCCCCGGTGGTGGATCCGTCACGTGAAAACCCCCCGGCTCCCGGCGGCCCGAACCCCGCTGATCAGGCGAGCGGCACTACCCGCATCGCCTGGGCCAGGGTGAGGCCGAGCACGTGGGTGTCGCCGTCGATCAGGATCGAGATCGGACCGTCGAAGGGCTGGCGTTCGACGAGTTCGAATTCGTTGCCGACGGCGATGCCGCATTCGGAAAGGTAAGCGAGCATTTCGGGGTTCGAGTCCGACACCCTCACGAACTGACCCCGGTCGCCGGGTGCGAATGAAGCGAGATCCTCGGTTGCGGTCTCGTCCATCACGAGGTCGGCGCTCGGGATCGGGTCACCGTGGGGATCGACGTCGGGATCGCCGAGCTTGGTCGAGATCTTCTCGGTGAGGTCGTCGGAAAGGGCATGCTCGAGCACTTCGGCTTCGTCGTGGACCCGCTCCCAAGGGACGTCGAGCACCTCGGCGAGGAAAAGTTCCAGAAGGCGGTGGCGGCGCAGGACCGTCAGGGCAACGCGGGTTCCTTCGGCAGTCAGTCGGACCCCGTGGT
>JBPPMI010000181.1:0-10108 GCA_051305975.1 Solirubrobacterales bacterium | reverse complement strand
GCCGACGTGACCAAGGGTTCGAACGAACTCAAGGTTTCACTTGACGACCAGTTCAAGGTCCTCCAAGTGGATACCGAGGTCGCCGACTGATCGTCTCAAGTTAGCCTCCGGCTTCAAGGTTCCCGGGTCGCATATGCGCCCCGGGAACTTTTTGGTTGTTGCCCAGCCGCAGAAGGAGCGTTCGAGGTCGGGAAGTACTTAGGGCTCCCTAACTATATAGTCGAGGAATGCGTTCCACCGTACCTGTCACAACCGAGCAAATCACCAGTAAATCTCACCGACGTTTCGTCCTGTGGGGCGTCGGCCTTATGGTGATTGCCGGCCTGGTCTACCTGATGGCCACAGCGGACACCGGGCCGACGGATCCGACTGAAGTCGCCGGCACCCAGAGTCACGCGACCGTGGTCTTCAATTCGGCGATCATCGTTTTCAGAGAAGGCCTCGAAGCGGTTTTGATATTCGCGGCCGTTATCGCAAGCTTTCTGGGGGCCAACCGCATGCGCCGCAAGCCCGTTATTGCTGGCGCTTTCGCTGCATTCGGTGCGGCCGTGGTCACTTGGTTCCTTGCCCAGGCCCTCCTCGATGTCGCTTCTCCCCTCGGCCCCAAACTCGAGGCAATCACCGGTTTCCTCGCCATCGTGGTCTTGCTGATCGTCCTCAACTGGTTCGTTCACACGATCTACTGGACCCAGTGGATCGGCCGGCACCACCGCCGTCGACGGGAACTGTTAATGGGTGCCGGCGGCGGCGTAACATTAGGTCTGTTCGTTCTCGGCTTCACCAGCGTGTATCGGGAAGGTTTTGAAACCGTTCTCTTCCTCCAGACTCTCCAACTCCAGGCTGGAACGGCCACGGTTCTCGAGGGTGTGGCCCTCGGACTGATCGGCACCGCCGCGGTTGGGGTCACCACATTCTGGCTGCACCACCGACTGCCGTACAAAAAGATGCTGGTCCTGACGGGCGTGCTGGTGGGCGTCGTACTCGTCGTCATGACCGGAGGAACAGCCTTGACGTTCACCGAACTAGGTTGGCTGCCGAGCCATCCAACCCCGTTCACAGTGCCTGGCTGGATGGGTTCGTGGTTCGAGATCTACGGCGTCTGGGAAACCATTGCGGCCCAGGTTCTTGCCGGCGCTTTTGTCATCGGCTCCTACTACCTCGCCGAGCACATCAAAGTGAAACGACCCCTGAAGCGAGGCGAAACACCCGCTGTCCGCGCAGGCGAAGAGCCCGAGATGGTTGCCTAAACCACTGTTCGCTGAGTTCGGTAGTCCATGGCTGTGTTCGAATTCTGCGCCAGCCTGAAGGTCGGCATCATGGCCGCTCTAAGCGTCGACCAAGCCCGCCTCTCCCACTCGATGAGAAGGTATGAGACGTGTCACTACTTGCGTGGTCTTTGATCAGTGTCGCCAGCCTGATCCTGTTTTGGGGTCTGGCTGTCGCCGTGCTCGTAGGCCTGGGGCGACGCGAGGACGCGCGCGCCTTGATTCGTTTCATTCCTGATTGCGTTTTGCTCTTCCGCGCACTCCTTGGCGAAGCCGCCATGCCGCCCTGGCGAAAGTTGATACTCCTGGGAGTAGTGGCCTATCTGATAATGCCGATCGACCTCGTGCCAGACTTCATTCCCGTGGCAGGCCAACTAGATGACGCTATCGTCGTATTGCTCGGGCTACGCACCGTGCTCCGCGGCTCAAATCGAGCGCTCCTTGCCGCACATTGGCCCGGACCCCCTGAGTCACTGGCCGTCCTGGAACGCTTCGCGTTCGGAAAAGATAAAACGACCCGAAGCGCAGCCTAGCTCGTTTCGGATCCGGAATCGCCCACTCGATCAGTTCGGACGAATCCATCTTTCGCAAAAGAAATTGCGACTGAGCCCACTCCCACCGATTGGTCCCTCCTTAACGAAAAAAGATCTCGAAGGAGGCGTTTTACTCAAGCGCGATGAAGCCCGGTTGGACGAGGACTACGAGCCGCCATGGTTCATGAGTCCCGCCAGCTCTCGTCGTGCCGCCACCGAACTTAATAATTTGACCCGAGAAGTCGGCTCCGTGGTTTGACATCGCAAAGAACCATCGGCCCGCGTTTTCGCCACAGCAATAGATCGGGCACATGAACCCGCGGCTTCCCGCCCGCCTTGAACCGGACCTTGAGCGGCTGCTCCAAGTAGACCTTGGTGTCTGGATCGAAATCGAGCATCATCATCCGATTGCGCTCGAGCAAACTTTCGTAAAGGACATGGCGACGCATCAGGGAGGAGAACCATTTGCCACTCTTGTTCTCACCTTCGTTCGAAGCTCTCGGAATGCGAACTGGAGCGAGCCGTACCGGGTCGACCGAAACTAGGTCCCCTTGATCCAAGTGCCTGGGTTCACCTGGAGCTAGCTCTACTTCTACTTGATAGCGGCCCGAGACCGTCGAGGGGTCGTCGGGGACCCGGGCCACAGCTTTGAATGGAGCCCGCATCGCGCTTCCTCCGAACGGACTCAAGAAGTCAAGGTTGAACAAAGCTAGAGATGCAGGTCGAGCTGCTTCGAAGAAGATTCGCGGGCTTGCTGGGATCTAGAAGTTTGAAGCCGAGCCTCGCCAAATACAGGTGCCCAGACAGACGACTTCAGCACTCCAGGTCGGTCGAGGTGAGCTGCTCAGTTATCTCAACCGGCCCGCTTCTCGATCGCGATGACCCCCTCTCAAATGGGCGTCAAATGGGCGTAACCCCCTGCTAATGGGTGTCATTGGGTGATATTGGCTTGTCGAAAGGGAGGCGAGCCAATGTACATAAATGGCTCTATCATGCTGTTTATAGCGGCATGACACGTGGCCACTGTCGTTAGGCACGTTCTTTACCATGGAAGTGCTCTACCAACTGAGCTATCCGGGCGAAGAGGGGCAGGTTACCGAACAAGGTGTCAGGACCCGATCCTTGTTCTTCAAGATTGGGCCTTCTGTATGTCCCGCCGGATGCCTTCGCTGATCGCCCTTTCGGACCCCTCCTCCATCGCGATCTGGAAAGCGGCGATGAAAGCCCCGGAGGCGAGCGGGCGCAGGCGGGTCAATGCCTCCTGGATGCGGGGCCACTCTTCCCGAGGCCGGCCCGCCCGGTCGAAGGGTTTCCAGATCTGTTCGACGAAGAGTTCGATGAAGACATCGGCGACCGCGTCCGAGCGGGCCTTCAACCGCTCCATCGCCGCGAGCGCCTCCTCGGGCGCGACACCGAACTCGGCCAGCTCGACCCCGGCCGCGTAGAGCGCCGGGCTGAGCACCTCGTATCGGCCGTCGCCGATCGGGCGCATCAGGCCGAGTTGCTCGACCCGCTTCCGTTGATCGCTGTCGAGGACCTCCTCCCCCCACGGCGCGGCGATCTCGGCCTCTTCGAGGATCTCGGGCTGCTCGTTCTCATACGGTGCCCGGACCTCCCTCGTGAAGTCGAGCAGGTCACCGGAGGAGCCGCGGGCGGAATCGATGATGCGGCGGATCGCTTCGAGGTTGAAGCCCTCCTCCTGCAGTTCCCTGATCAGGGCGATGCGGCCGATGTGCTCCTCGTCGTAGAAACCGGTGCGGCCGACGACCTCGGGCGGGTCGAGCAGCCCGCGCGACTGGTGCGCGCGGATGTTCCGCACGGTCATGCCGGTCCGCCGGGCGAGTTCCTCGATCGTGATGCCGGCTGATCCTGCGGCCGCTGTGGCCTCGGCTTGTGTGTCGGTCTCGGGCATCGGTGGGATGATCGTAAGGGGTGACCCCCGGGCACGCTAAGGGTCATTCCCAATAGACAGAAATCGCCCTGGCCCCGAGTCTTGCCTCCATGAACTCAAACACTGAAAACAAAAGGCTCACCAGGTCGCGCGACGACCGCTTCATCGGCGGCGTCGCGGCCGGGATCGCCAGGCACCTGAACATCGATCCGGTGATCGTGCGGATCGGTTTCGTCCTCTCCATCATCTTCGGCGGCATCGGCGTTGCCGCGTACCTGATCCTCCTCGCGGCAGTACCGATCGACGGTGATCCGAACGAGCCCGCTCCTCAGCCCGATGGCGCCAAGCGCCTCTGGGTGATCGGCGGCACCGTGGCCATGGGCGTACTCGCCCTGGTCTCGATCGGCGTCGGCGGCGACGGCTTCGGCGGCTGGATGTTCGGTTTCTCGCAGGGCTTCTGGTTCGGCGCACTGATCTGGGCGCTCGCGATCGGCGGCGTGGTCTGGCTGATCGGCAAGTCGAAGGACGAAGACGAGGTTGCCACGAAGAAAGCCGATGCGACGCCGGCGACCAAGCCGGCCCCGGCATCGACCGTGGCGACGGCGGTGGCTCCCGCCCCGACCCAGAACGCTCCGTCACCCTCCGCCCCGGCGGCTGCCGCCGCGACCGGAGAAGCACCGACGGCCGCCCTGGACGCCGAAGCACCCACCACCGAGAGCCCCCGCACGGCGGAGACCAGGGTCATTTCGGGGCCGGTGGCACCGCGCGACGCCAGTGGTCCGTCCACAATCGGGCGGGTCATGACGATCATCGCGATCGTCGCCGCAGCCGGGTTCACCGCGCTGCTCCTCGCCGCGATCTCGATCGTGTTCACTACCGTGTTCGGCGCGATCCCGATGGCGGCTGTCGTCATCGCCCTCGGTGTCGGCCTTGTCGTCGCAGCACTCAACAACCGGCACCAGCTGGCCCTGTGGACCCTCGGCGCCGCGGTCGCGATCGCGATCCCGATGGCGGTCGTCTCGATCGCCGACCTCCGGGTCCACGGGGACTGGGGCGAAGTACGTGAACGGCCGGTCGTTGCCGACGGCATTCCCGGCGACGGATACCAGCTCGCCGCGGGAGCGATGACGATCGACATGAGGGACTACCCGTTCAGTCCCGGCCAGACGGTCGACCTACCGGTCGAGAGCGGTCTCGGTGCCACCCGGGTGATCGTGCCCGACGACATCTGCGTCAGCGGCGCGGTCGACGCCAAGGCCGGCCTCGCCGAGATCCGGGGACAGCAGAGCTCGGGCATCGGGTTCGATCGCACGTTCGGCGACGACGCCAGTCCATCGCCGAGGCTCAACGTGGACTCCGAGTTGAAGGCCGGGCTGTTCCTGGTCGTCGACGACACGGCATTCCGGGAGTCCGGATCGGGTCCGAACGACGACGACTCGTGGAGCGGCACCATCGACGAACCCCGCCTCCAGGACGAAGCGCAGGACCGCGCGCTGAATGCGTGCGATTCGACCGGACGGGATGTACCCCCGGACGCGGGTCCTGATCCGTCGCCGGCTCCCGGCAAGCAGAAGGCCCCCTCGCCCCCGGCAACGAAGAGCGCGGCCTGACCCATGAATGAGATGACCGGATGACGGAGGCGCGAAGACGGCTGAAACGTTCGACCGACGGCGCCTTCGTCGCCGGCATCTGCGCCGGCATCGCCCGTCGCCTCGACATCGATCCGGTGCTCGTCCGGATCGCGGCTGTCGTCCTGACGGTCGCGACCGGCGGGCTCGCGGCTGTCGCTTACGGGCTGCTCTGGGTCGTCCTGCCGGTCGCCCCGAAGGCGGATGCCGGCCATGATCGCCTCCCGGGCCGCGGCACCGGGCGCAACTCGTGGCTGATCGGCGCCGGGGTCGGGCTCATGACTCTCGGCCTGCTCTTCATCTTCCGCGAGGTCGGTCTCTGGTGGAGTGACGCGCTCGTCTGGCCGATAGTGCTGGCCACAGCCGGTGCGGCCCTGCTCTGGCGTCAGTTTTCCGGCTCGACCGATTCTGAAACCGAGGCCGTTCTGGCCAACACGGGTGTCAGTGGGGGCGATCGGAGTGCAGATGGCACTCGGATCTCCCCCACTGTGGCGAAACGGTCGCGGCTCGGGCCTTACCGCGGCGCTTTCGGCTTCGCGCTCGTGGTCGGCGCGGCAGTGCTGTTCCTCTACATCAACGGCGCCTTCGACGCGGCCGGTGACGCTGCCCTCGCGGCCGTGACCGTCATCGTCGTCCTTGCCCTCGTGCTGGCTCCGGTCTGGGTTCGGCTCGGCCGGAATCTCGGCCGCGAACGGGCGGAGCGGGTGCGGTCGCAGGAGCGGGCCGAAGTCGCCGCGCACCTCCACGACTCGGTGCTCCAGACCCTCGCCCTGATGCAGAAGAAGTCCGATGACCCGCGCCAGGTCTCCACCCTCGCCCGCAAGCAGGAGCGCGAACTGCGCGAGTGGCTTTCCGGGAAGACCGGTGACGAGCGGGCAACCTCGCTCGCCAGCGCCCTCGAAGCGGCCGCGGCGGAAGTCGAGGAGCGTCACGGGCTGCCGATCGACGCGGTGACGGTCGGCGACCGCGAACTCGACGAGCGCGGCGCGGCCCTGGTGGCCGCCAGCCGGGAAGCGATGACCAACGCCGTCAAGTACGCCGGCGACGCCGGCACCGTTCGCCTCTACGCCGAGATCACCCCGACCGAGACCCAGGTGTTCGTCCGTGACCGCGGACCCGGCTTCGACCTCGATTCGGTCCCCGGCGACCGGCGCGGGGTGAGAGACTCGATCCTCGGACGGATGAAGCTGAACGGCGGCTCCGCCCGTGTGCATTCGGGTGATGGCGAAGGAACGGAAATCGAACTGACCATGGAGACGAAATGAGCATCAGAGTCGTGATCGTCGATGACCACGCGATCTTCCGCGCCGGCGTCAAGGCCGAGCTCGAGAAAGGGGTCGACGTGGTCGGTGAAGCCTCGACGGTGCGCGAAGCGGTGAACCTCATCGTCAAGCAGAAGCCCGACGTGGTCCTGCTCGACGTCCACATGCCCGACGGCGGCGGACAGGAAGTGATCCGCCAGACCCTGCCCGGGGCCGAAGGCACACGGTTCCTCGCGCTTTCGGTGAGCGACGCACCCGAGGACGTCGTCGCGATCGTCCGGTCCGGCGCCCGCGGGTACGTGACCAAGTCGATCTCCGGCCCCGAACTGATCGACGCGATCACCAGGGTCAGCCAGGGTGACGCGGTCTTCTCCCCCCAGCTCGCCGGCTTCGTGCTCGACGCCTTCACCGGCAACGACGAGCAGACCCTCGCCGACGCCGAGCTCGACCAGCTCACTCCGCGCGAGCAGGAAGTCCTCCGGCTGATCGCCCGGGGTTACCTCTACAAGGAGATCGCCCGGCGGCTGGGGATCTCGATCAAGACGGTCGAAGCCCACGCCAGCTCGGTCCTGCGGAAGCTCCAGCTGTCGACGAGGCACGAGCTCAGCCGATGGGCGCAGGAACGCGACCTGATCGACTGACCACGCCGAGGTTGGGCGGAAAAGTGCTCTTTGATGGCACTTTTCCGCGTCACTTCGATCAGTGGCCGTGGGTTGCGACCGTGAGTTCCGTGACTAGCCCGTCGACGTCGTCGATCCCGGTGTCCCAGGAACAGACCAGGCGGATCAAGCCGACGTCGCCGAGGCGAAACAGCAGTGGTTGGTGCGGGGCGCAGCGGCGGACGAAAGTCTCGGCCTTCTCGAGTTCCAGCGCGACGTAGACCAGGTTGGCCTGCGTCTCCTGCGCGATCTCGACCCCGTCGATCCAGGCGACCGCCTCCGCCAGCGCCGATGCCATCCGGTTGGCGTTGCCGGCGAGGTCCCGCCAGAGGTCGCCGTCAAGCAGAGCGTTCAGCTGGGCCGAAACGAAACGCATCTTCGAGGCGAGCTGGAGCGAACCCTTCCTCAGGACCTCGAAACCCTCGGCCTGGGCCGGTTCACGGAAGACGACCGCCTCGCCGAAGAGCGCCCCGTTCTTGTTGGCTCCGAAGCAGAGCACGTCGACGCCGCAGTCGAGGCTGATCTCGTTCAGCCCGCGGCCGAGTGACACCGCCGCGTTCGCCAGCCGGGCGCCATCCATGTGGAGCAGCATCCCGTTTTCGTGGGCGAAGTCGGCGAGTGCACCGACCTCCGCCGGTGTGTAGACGGTGCCGAGCTCGGTCGCCTGGGTGATCGAGACGACTGCCGGCCAGGAGGCGTGCGGAACGTCGGCCGGGTCTGCCAGCTTCGTCGCCGCGATCTCGGGGGTGAGCTTGCCGTCGGGGGTCGGTGCGCCCAGGAGCTTGAGGCCGGCGATCGCTTCTGGCGCCGCGGTCTCGTCGATCGACAGGTGCGCAGTCTCGGCGCAGATCACTGCCTGATGGGGCCGGGCCATCGCCCTGAGCGCCGCGACGTTCGCCCCGGTCCCGTTCAGCATCGGGAAGATCCGGGATTCCGGGCCGAATTCGGCGGCCGAGATCTCCTCCAGCCGGGCCGTCTCCGGATCGCCCCCGTACGAAGTCACATGCCCCGCATTGGCCACTTCGATGGCCGTGAGGATCGCCGGGTGCGCCCCCGAGGAGTTGTCCGAAGCGAATCCGCGCGAGGGGCTCATCGCACCAGAGTATTCCCGTTCACCGTGGCCGGAGCCCCTTCACCATTCCGTTCAATAAACTGCGCGTCCAGCTGGCGGAGTGTCCGAGTGGTTAAAGGAGATCGGCTGTAAACCGATTGGCTCTGCCTACGTAGGTTCGAATCCTACCTCCGCCATTGCTAGGGTCTCGCCGCCTTGATTCGCGCGCCGCGCGGACAAGGCGTCTATGGCGACCGAAGGCGCGCCCGATCCTTATTCCTCGCGTCCTCAACTGCCTTCGCGAAGACCCTGAGCTTCCGGGAGACTCTTGATCTTTCGCAGCGTGCTCGTCTCGATCTGACGAACGCGTTCGCGGGTCACACCGAAAGCCTCACCGCATTCTTCGAGGGTGCGCGGGTTCAGACCGCCGAGGCCGTACCGCATCACGAGCACCTGGCGCTCCCGCTCGGAAAGGCCGTCGAGCACCTTGCGCACACTTTCGCTCCGCATGTTCAGCGAGGCTTCGTCGAAAGGCTCCATCGCGTTCTCGTCCCGGACCAAGTCCACCAGTTCGGTCTCTTCTCCGTCGCCGACCGGCTTCTCCAGCGAGATCGGGGCCTGCGAAACACGCCACACGTCGCGCACCTCCTGGACCGTCCAGCCGAGCTCGTCGGCGATCTCGAACGGCTCCGGTTCACGGCCGAGGTCCTGCACCAGCTGGCGCTCGACGAAGTGGACCCGGTTGAGCTTCTCCACCATGTGGACAGGGATCCGGATCGACCGCGACTTGTCGGCGACGGCGCGGGTGACGGCCTGGCGGATCCACCAGGTGGCGTAGGTGGAAAATTTGTAACCGCGGCGGTAGTCGAACTTCTCGACCGCGCGGATCAGGCCGAGGGACCCTTCCTGGATCAGGTCGAGGAAAGAGAGGCCCCGGCCGAGGTAGCTCTTGGCGATCGAGACGACCAGGCGCAGGTTGGCCTCGACCATCTGGCGCTTCGCTTCCATGTCGCCGCGTTCGATGCGTTTGGCGAGCTCGACCTCCTGGGCGGCGTTCAGCAGTTCGACCTGGCCGATCGACCGGAGGTAGAGGCGCAGCGAATCGAGGTTGGCCTCGGTGCCGGCACCGCGGCGACTTCTTCGACCGGGTTCCGAGATGTCGCATCTTCCTTGGTGATCACCTCGATGCCCTGCTCGGTCAGGCTGGCGTGGAGCTCTTCGATCTCGGACCGATTCACGTCGAGGTCGGCGACGGCCTTCGCGATCGCATCGTAAGTCAGATAACCCTGCTTACGACCAGCCGCGATCAACACTCGCAGCTCTTCGCTATCAACCTCCATACATGCCCCCATGCCTGGGTTTTCGGTGTTCGAACAATCGGTTTACCCCAGGGCGGGAATTATAGACACCCCTGTCTTCCTCACATTCGGCGCCCCCGGACACAGCGTACGGTTAGGCTTGGATATTCCGGCACCTTGCGACCCCTCAAGTCAGGTACGAACATTATGAATCCAGAGACGAAAGCCGCCCCGAAGGGGATCGATGCGCAGGCCTCCGCCCCGGCCACCCGCGTGAGTCTTTCGCGGGTCGGAGTGACTGGCGTGGAGAAGGTGATCAGCCTCGGCGAGAAGGGGCATTACCACGCCGAGCTCGAATGTTTCGTCGACCTCGGGCCCGACCAGGCCGGTGTCCACATGTCCCGCTTCGTGGAGAACGTGGCCGAAGCGATCGAAGAGGTCGTCGCCGCGGAGTCGATGCGGGCCGAGCAGCTCGCCGCCCGGATCGCCGAGCTCGTGCGTGATCGCCAGCAGGGCATCAG
>JBPPMI010000180.1:0-3171 GCA_051305975.1 Solirubrobacterales bacterium | reverse complement strand
GCCCTTCTAATTCACTTGTTTCTGCTGCTCAATGGCCGGTCCAGCCGTTCGCGTTACAGTGGTCCGAAGCGGCGATGCGATCGGAATCCGGTCCAGAAGGCCAGGCCGTTTCGGGTTGAAGCGAACTGCCGCTTAGAGCCCTGCCACTCCGTTCCAGCTGTTCGAGAAGCAGCCGAGCGGGTTGGTGCAGGCCGGCACGCCGTTCCCTTCGAGGAACGAAGCACCCTGGTTGATGCCGTCGACGCTGCGACGCGGATAGCTGTGCGGGTCGGCGCCGTAGCCCCACACGGAACGCGGCGGCACGTTTTCGTCCGGCGGGGTCTTCGAGCCCGCTCCGCGACACTCCTGCGGATTGTTCGGAGTGGGGCAGGTGTACCCGACTGGTCCGCCGTCGTAGTAGACGATGGCGTTGCTGCCATTCGCCAGCGGCGGCGTGAACGTGTCGATTCCGAATTGTCCGCCAGTCCAGCTCCGGCCGGGACGGAGTGCCGGCGTGTAGAGCTTGGCGTCGATAGTCCGGGCTTCCACCTCGGCGGTGACGTTGGCGACCTGGTGGTCACCGAGCGCAACACGAAGGAGCACGGTGTGCGGGTTCGTGTTCGGCAGCGGTCCCACGGCCGGGTCCAAGGTGTGGGCGTAACCGTTTGCTTCACCACGGTCCCAGAGCAGCTGCATCATCGAGAAGATCAGCGGCAGCTCCGCCTGGTTGGTGTAGTTGTCGTAGAGACCGACGTTGGGCAGGTAGATGCCGCCGATGACTCCGTGGGCGTAGTCGTCGAAGTCGACGCTGCGGGGAAGCAGTATCGAGTAATTCATTCCGGGGACGCCGAGGACGCCATGGTCGATATCCGGGCTGACCGGGACCAGGCCACCGCCCATGATTCCACCCTGGCTGATGCCCTGGTAGTAACCGCGGGTGTCTGCTCCGGCCGAAGTGTCGATGGCCGGGCCGGGGGTGATCGGAGTGGTGCCATTGAAATTCATCACGAAGGCCGGATCATCTGCGAATCCGTTTTCGTGGACCAGCGCGCGGCTCAGCATCATGAAGTTCAGGAAGCCCTGCTGCATGCGGTCCGTCGCCTTGTTGAAGGCGGAGATGTTCTTCAGCGATTCAGCGATAGTGCCGAAGTCCGATTCCGAGAAGCCGGCCCAGTCGACGGCGCACCAGGTCGAATTGGTGGCGTTTCCGACTTCGCGGGTCGAACCAGCGGAGGCGACCTGGTTCAGGTTGCCCAGCAGGCCGTGTCCGTATACGCCGGTTCCGCCGGGGATCACAGCCCCTGAGCTCACCGTCGAGTTAGGGACCAGACAGCGGAAGGGAACATCCATCGTGTAGCTGTCGTTCCACGTCAGGGTGTTGTCCGGATTGAAGGCGAACTTGGCGCCCGGGGCGCAGCCGTTCGCATCGAGATAACACGGGACGTGGAGAACACCTTCGATGTTGCGCTGGAACCAGTTGGTGTCCGGCGTGCTGGCCTGCCCGTCCCCGTTCCCGCACTGGGGGGAAGCGAGGTTTCCGGCATCACAGACAGCGGTGATGTCGAAGTCCGGTGCGCTGCCGGCGATCTTCCGGTCGGCCAGGTTGTTGTCACCGAGACGCTCGAAGGCGTCATCGCGAATGGTGAGCATCCGGCCGGTGGTGCTCTCGTCGCTCGCGACCGTGAAGTCCCAGGCGAGGTAGAGGGAAGCGTCCTTGGCGATGTTCCGCTGGGCGAGAACGTTGAACACGTTGTCGTTCAGCTGGTTGCAGGTGTAGAGGAGTTCGGGGTCGGTGATCTCGGTCAGGTCACCTTTGCAGGCCTGGAACTCAGCCTGGGCGGGAACCGCAGCGTTCGATGCGTTCTTGAGGTTGCGGATCACGACTACGTACCGGTCGCCGGGCTTGAGGTTCTTCGCCGGGCGGATGATCAGGTTCACGTCGCCCGTGTTGGTCGGGTCGTCATTCGGCGATCCGCCGGGAATCTCGACCGGTGGCTGACCGGGGGTGAAGGTGACGGTCGACTTCGTGGTTGGCGTCGAATCGAGTTCGGCCCAGAACGGCTGACGTTCGCCGGTCGCGGCGTCGAGCAGCAGTACCGGTGAGTCGGCGTCGGTGGAGGAACCGATGTCGTCCAGTCCGGGGATGCCCGAGTTGTCGAAGGCCGCCGGGGTGTCCACTCCGGGGATCTTGGTGATGATCGAGTTACCCGGGCTGAATCCGTCGGCCCGGTTGAAGTCGGTCGTGTCGACAGTCTCGTTGAGTCTGTTCTTTGGCGTTGCGGCTTCCGGGATGTCCAGCCGGAGTCCGGTTGCCGTCGAAGTGTCGGCCCTGGTGTAGAGGTTGCTCGGCCAGGGCTGCATGCAGACCTTCTTGTCTAGCGGGTTGCAGACCGGCTCCTTCGGGGTCACCGGAGTCGGCGGATCGACGCAGCGGCTGGCCTGTTTGGCGAGCTTCTTCGACTTCTTGGCCTTGGCGTTCTTCTTGCCCTTCTTGTAGCTGCCGATGACCTTGACGGTCTTGGCTCCACATTTCTTGAGGGCGGTGCGTCCGTTCTTGGTCAGGGCGAGCTTTACCGTCTTCGCGCCCTTCTTCTTGAACTTGACGGTCTTCTTCTTGAAGCGGTTGCTCTTTCCACCACTGAGCACGGAGAGCTTCACCTTCGACTTCGCCGATGAACGGACCTTGACCGTGAGCTTGTTCGCGTTGAGCAGCGCAGCCTGGTTCTTGGTCTTGACGGCGAGCGTGACTTTGGCCTTCTTCTTTTTCTTCGCGTCGGCGCTGTTGGCGGCGAGCGAAGCGGTGAAGGCAAATGCCATGAGCAGGGCGAACGTCATAGCCGCAATGCGGCGCACGTTCAGAAGTCCCGAGTGGTGGTTCATTCTCCTGTACAGCTCCCTCTTGTTCGGTTCGACCGCCCGGAGTCCGGGCGGCAAAGATCTGTGTGACTCGACTCACAGATACTAGAACGAATCGGCCGCAAGAGTTGCGGCGCAGACGGGAAGCCGTTCTCGGCCGGGCTAGCGGCTGAGGTCGACTCCGGTTTCGATCGATTCAACGAACGCCACGATCAGTTCCACGGTGGACTCGACGTCGGCGAGGTCGACCATCTCGACCGGTGAATGCATGTAGCGCAGTGGGATCGAGACGAGGCCGGTGGGGATGCCACTGCGGGAGATCTGCAGCGAGTCGGC
>JBPPMI010000179.1:0-9136 GCA_051305975.1 Solirubrobacterales bacterium | reverse complement strand
AGCGGCCGAACAGGCGAGCGAAGAACCCGGTAGAGGGTTCGTTCACGTGTCCTTCGCAGCGCTGTGACCTGGGCACTCCACGCATGACTTGGTCAACGTGCTGTCCGCAGCCTTTCCAGGTCGTCTTGCCGCACTTCTTGCAGGTTGCTTGGTAGCACATCTGATTCCTTTTCGGGCTCGCTGTCAGGCGAGCATCATGAAGAGCTTCTCGATCTCTTCGGGTGTGAGATCTTTGTCGGTCCGGGTGCCTTCCGCTGTCGCGAGGCACTCTTTCAGGGCTGTGGAGACGATGGTGAATCCGGCCCGGTTCAGGGCGCTGGTGACCGCGGCGAGCTGGGTGACGATATCGCGGCAGGGGTCGTTCGCATCGACGGCTGCGATGATCGCATCGAGTTGCCCGCGTGCCCGCCGCAGGCGGTGCGAGATCCGTTTCTGCGCCTGGGCATCCTGAAGCGCGGACTGCTCGACGGATACTGCGGTGACGCTCATGGCCGGGCCTCGGCTGGCTCGGTCTGGCGACTCAGCTGCGCTTGGACTTCCACCATGTCCAAGGCGCGGACGGCGGTGATGACCTGCTCGAGCTGCGCGTGGTTGAGCGCGCCCGGCTGCGAGAAGACGAGGATTCCGCTGCGGAACACCATCAGCGTCGGGATGGACCGAATCTGGAACCCTGCGGCAAGTTCTTGCTCCGCTTCGGTGTCGACCTTGCCGAAGGAGATATCAGGGTGGGTGTTGGAGGCTTGCTCGAAGACCGGAGCGAACGCGCGGCACGGTCCGCACCAGGCTGCCCAGAAGTCCAGGATGACGATGTCGGTCCGATCGATCGTGTCCCGGAGATTGTGGCCGGTGATGGTGAGAGTGCTCATGTGGTCCTTTCCTCGTGCGGAGATGAACGGTGCGGCGGGGTCTACTGGACGACCGGGAGGCCGGTGGCCTGCTCGGCCTCGGAGATGCCGCCGGCGTCTTGGACGTCGAGTCCCGCGGCTTCCATCGCGGCGGCCGCTTGCGCGGACCGGTTGCCGGACTGGCAGTAGACGACGTACTCGTCGTCGGGATCCAGCTCCGAGATCGCCTCACCGAACTCTGCGGACTGCAGGTCGATGTTGATCGCACCGTCCAGGTGTCCTCCTGCGTATTCGGCAGGAGTGCGCACGTCCACGACGACCGTATTGTCGTCGATTGCGATCGAGGGGGTCGTTGTCGCTGCGCAGCCGCTGATCGCGATGGCCAGCGCTAGGGCCGCTCCGACCGCGACGGCCCGGAGGCTACGCCGCGGCATGAGGGTGCCCCTGGCATCGCTGATCAGCGGGGACACCGGAAAGCGCCTCTTCCACGTGCTGACCGCAACCCTCCCAGGTCGCCTTGCCGCACTGGTCACACGTCACGCGAGCACACATTTCCCGCACCTTTCTGCTGAAGTGGATTCGAGCTTATCATACCCCCTGGGGTATTCTCGTGGCTATGCAGACATCTCAGTCGGATAGAGACCGCCCCATCATCGGCCAGTGGGTTGAGGGGCTGGATGTGCCGGTCGTGAATGAGCGGGCGGTGCGCGCATCGGCCGGGATTCTCTTCCTGGGTGGGTTCTCGGCATGGCTGTGGGGGGTGATCACCGGGGATCTGCAGCCGATGCGCATCTTCGGCATCGTGTTCGCGGTCGAGATGATGCTCCGGTTGTTCATCGGAACCGCTTACACGCCGACGCTCCTGCTGGGGGCCGTGATCACGCGTCCGCAGCGGCCGGAGTGGGTGGAGGCGCGGTCGAAGCTTCTCGCCTGGGGGATGGGCTTCGGGATGTCGACGGCGGGATGCTTCAGCCTGGGGTGGCTCGGGCTTCCCGCGGTCATCGCCCAGACGATCTGCGGGATGTGTCTGCTCCTGCTGTACCTCGAGGCTGCTTTCGGGATCTGCCTTGGGTGTGTGGTGGCGCAGCGTTTCGCGCGTCGCAAGCCGAAGTTGTGCGCCGGTGACACCTGCACGTACACGCCGCCTGCGCGCGGCGAACAGCATTCGATCCTCCGCGACTGAGTGCCCAGGTCTCAGAGCAGTTGTGCGACGGTGGTGATCATCGTCACGACCGCGATGCACAGGACGAGGATCGCGAAACCGAGCTGCAGTGCTCGTCCCGGTAGACGCACCGCGAACCGTGCGGCCACGAGAGAGGCGACCATGGCCGGGATGGTGAAGGCCAGGGTGAGTGGGACGTCGAGACCGCCGACCCCGAAATGGGCGATCGCGGCGGCGAGCGAGTTGATCACGATGATGACCAGCGACGTGCCGATCGCCCGCTTCATCGGCATCCGCAGCAGCAGTGTCAGTGCGGGGACGATGACGAATCCACCGCCGACACCGAGCAGCCCGGTGAGCAGGCCGACACTCAACCCGATCAAGGCAGCGCGGAGAAGCCACCACCGGTGACGCTCGGGGTTCTCGTCACGTGCGGTGAGAGGAAGCAGCATCCGGATCCCGGCCGCTACCATCAGAACGCCGAAGGCGATGAGCAGCGCCGGTTGCGGGAGCAGCGTGTTCAGTGCGGTTCCTGCCAGCGCCGCTGGAATTCCCGTGACTCCGACCGCCCCCGCCACCGGCCAGTCGATGCCTCCGCGCAGACGGGGCAGCACTGCGGTTGAGGCGGATGCGACCGCCATCACCAGCGAGGTCGCCATCGCGTCCGCGACCGGAACCCCGACGATTCCCACCAGGGCGGGCACGGCGATGATGCCGCCGCCCGCACCGACCAGGCCCAGAATGGCGCCGACGATCAAGCCGAGCGCGATGACGACGAAGATCACGTCAGACGCGAACGTACGCGGCGCCGGCCCACTGCTGTTTCGCAAGGTGAACGATGGCGGACGGGACGACCTCTATCCCCGCCATCAGCTGTGCCGGCTCGAGGCCGGCGCGCTCGATACTGTTCCCGCACGCCACGGTGCAGACGCCTCGAGTCATGGTCTGTGCGATGTCATCCTCAAACCTGCCACCGACCGTGAGGCCCGTGACAGCGATGCCTTGAACGACAACCTCAACGATGGCATCCGGCAGCGACTCGGCAGCATTCCTCGCCACCCGCAGCGCCGCGGTGATCACCTCCGGATCTTCGGAGAACGCATGAATGAGGATCACCCGTCCCGCGTTCATGGCTGCACCGGCAGGTTCGCGGTGATCCAGGCGGTGGTGCCGCCTGTGACGTTCACCGCACGGATGCCGAGCGATGCCAGCGCGTCGCACGCGAACGCGCTCCGGCGGCCGGACTGACAGATCACGTACACGGCATTCGCGGCGGCGAGCTCTTCAGAACGCTCACGAACGTCGCGTAGAGGAATGTTCACCGCTGTGGGGACGTGGCCGCCGGCATACTCGTCCGGCTCCCGAACATCGACGACGACAACGCCCGGCGAGGCCGCAAGGTCCTGGACAGAGATCTCTTCCCAGCTCATCTCACGCCGTCCCGAAAATGCGGGCGAACAGCCCCGCAGAGGGTTCATTTTGATGTCCACGGCAGCGCTGCGACCGGCTGACGTTACGCATCACCTCATCGACGTGCTGACCGCAACCGGACCACGTGGTCTTACCGCATTTGCGGCAGGTGACGACACTACACATGGCGGGTACCTTTCCGAGCACACCCATGTTCCGGCGTGCTGCGATTCGTTCATGGTTGGGGAGCTCAGGACGCGCTCACGGTCTGAATCTGCTGGCGCGCCCGCACCCATCCCAGGTAGCTTCCGGACAGCTCGATGACCGGGATCCCCGCACGACGCATCGCTTGGCTTGCCACGATGTTGCGCGCGCCGCTCTGGCAGTACGTGACGATCGTCCGATCGGTGGGCAAACGGTCCGTCTCCCACAGCACACGACCTGCGCCGATCCTCGTGGCTCCCGGCACATGCCCTGCGGCGTACTCGCTCGCCTCTCGGACATCGAGCACGAATGCGTCGTCCAGATCAGCCAGACTCTCGGGGGCCACGGTCGCTGATGTCACCGTGGGAAGGCCGTCGAGGGATGTCAGGTAGCCGGCGAAAGAGTCGACACCCACCCGGAGGAGGTGTGCTCGGACATCTTCGGCCTGCTCGCGATCGTGCGCCAGGACGACGAGCGGGCGCTTCTCCCATTCGGGATCGATCGCCCAAGCACCCCACGCGGCGGTCTTGCCCACGGCCGGAATTGCCAGCGCGCCAGGCAGCGATCCTGCTCGCACCTCGTTCGGTTCACGGGTATCCACGAACACCGCATCACGGTCACTGACCATTGCCAGCGCGTCCGCTGCGGTGATCTCGGCCAGCTCGTCCAGGGGACCGAGAACGGCAGGACCGTCCCGATTCTCCTTCTTCATCCTGGCGAAGTAGGCGTGCGCATCAGGCTGACCCTCGAGAAGCTCTGAGACGAACCCCTCACGGTCGTCCGCCGCGAGATACGGACCCCACCAGGCGTGCAGACGCTCGTAGCCCACCGTTGACGAGGCGATCGCTCCCAGCGCTTTCCCGCACGCGCTGCCGGCGCCGTGCGCGGGGTGGATCTGGACATGGTCGGGAAGCTCGAGGAACACGTTGCGGAGGCTGTCGAACAGATCGCTCGCACCCTGGAACCGGGTGTCTTTGCCGCCGGCAGCCTCATCGAGCAGATCGGGTCGCCCGAGGTCGCCGACGAAAACGAAATCTCCGGAAAGCATGTAGCCGGGTTCATCGGCGAACGCCCCGTCGGTGACCAGGAACGCGAGGTGCTCCGGGGTGTGGCCGGGGGTGTGGCGCGCCTGGACCCGGATGTTCCCCACCGTGACGACGTCGCGGTCGTGCAGCAGATGCGCGTCGAACCCGTACTGCCAGTCGAGGCCGCCCTCCCCGGACACATAGATGGCCGCGTCGGTCGCGCGGGCAAGCTCTCTCGTGCCGGACAGATAGTCGGCGTGGATGTGCGTCTCGGTCACCGCGACGATGCGCATGCCGTGCTTGGCGACAGCATCGAGGTACACCTGCACATCTCGACGAGGATCCACCACGATCGCCTCACCAGTGGCCTGACAACCGATCAGGTAACTCGCCTGAGCCAGATCGTCATCGTAAAAGCGCTCCAACAGCATGTCGTCCCCTTTCAGAGAACCGTTACCACGATTATACCCCTGGGGGTATCTATGTCAAGGCGTGCGGATGAGACGGTAGTGGCCCGATGCGTCCTGGGCCCTCACCTCATACCCGGACTCCAGCGCCAGAGCAGGTGCGGGCCGTGCGGTCGGAATGAATGCGCCGTCGGAAGTCCTGCGGTGCAAGTAGCCGGTGGATACGGTGAACCAGACTTCACTGGCTGTAGCGGCCACGGGCAGGGCGCCGTGCGGAAGTTCTTCGGTCCAGCGCTGGCCGGCCTCCGCCGAGACGGCGGTCGCTGTTACTGCGTCCGCACTGGTCGACGTGAAGATGGCGACGTCCTCCGCGGGGGCGATCAGCGTGCGTGCGTTCGGTGGTCCGGGCAACGTGGCGAGGTGGAGGCCGTCGACGAAGCGGTGCACCGTGAAGGCCGGCCCGTGGACCGTCGGCCACTCGAGCACCAGGAAGGCACCGGCGGAGATCTCGTGCCCGGTCGCGACCGATGCGGGGCCCGTCGCGCTGACCGGAGCGGCGGCGGCCGAGTCCCAGAGCACCGGCACGGAGGGTGAGGCGGCGTCACGGACAACAACGCCGGCCTGGGTCTGAGTGGCGAGGAGACCATTCGCGGCCCGGACGGGTCGTTCATCATCCGGAAGCTCCAAAGCGGCACCCGTCGAAGGCGACAGCGCCGTCGCAGCGGTTGCGGAGCTGAGCGCACCGCCGAGCATCTCTGTCGTGATGAGGCCGAGATCTGACAGGGCACCGGCGACGGGCACCGGCCCCCAGGCCACCGTTCCGTCCGTGCGGAACGCTGTGGCGACGGTGGTGGACGCGAGCCGGCCTTCGTGCACGGAGGCATCGGAATCCAGGATGACAAGTAGGTCTTCGCCGTCGACACGCGTGACGGAGAAGCCCGCACACGCAGGGTTGGTGTGCACCTCCCAACGCGTGTTGCCGTCTGTCACCACGAACGTCAGCTCCGCTGAGTCCCCGCCGGGGTACCGCACGGCGACGAACCCATTCCCGAAGGGGGTGGGAGATCGGTCGAACTCGACCGATCCCGTCGCGGCGGCGACGGGATCCGCGACGGCTCCGAGCGGTTGAGCAGGTGCGCACCCGGCCATCACAACCACGGCGGCGCACGTCGCCGCCAGCGCCACCAGCGCGCGTCTCACGGTCGGGTCACCTCCGGTGCCGTGGAGCGATCCTGGCGTTTTCGAAGCGCAAAGACCAGCGCGACGATCGCGAGGAGCAGCGCCGCCACGAGGAGCATAACCAGATCCGGAATGGCGGAGGTTGCCCCCAACGCCCACGTTTCGGCTTCGTACTGCTGCCCGATGGTGAGGATGCCTCCGAGGGAGGCGGTTCCGTCCGTGACCAGCAGCAGGACGCCGATGCCCACGGACAAGAGGCCGGCGATGATCATCGTCCAGCTGTTCCGCCAGGTCCCTATCCGCAGCTCGCGTGGGCGCACGAGGGTGTGGAGTTCGGCGATTCTTGGCGGCGTTCTATGATCGCTCGGCGTCGCTGGTTGTCTGTGACAGCTTGTTCTAAGACCAGGGTGACGGTCTGATCTTGACCCACCTTGATAGGCTGTCGGTGTGTTGTGACGGTCTGATCCAGACCCACCTGGACGGTTGACCCCGCGCCCTCGCCGAGGGCAGGGAGGCCGCTTGGTCACTCTCGAGTGGCCGTGCTCCGTACTTTGCGAACATCCCTCGCGTATCCCCGAAACCTGGCTCGCGACCGTCAAAGTTGCAAGGGCCGGTGTTTGGCCGCATGATTTGAGTCGTGTCGTCTACGTGATGAAGTCCGTAGGCGCGGCCGAACTCATGAGCAGCTCACGTCGCTCGCGCGCTCTGCATGTCCGCTCGCTCCGGGCGGACGCTCGAAGAGCGGCCTCTGGCGTCGCACGAATGCGCCACTGCTGAGCTGGGTGCGCCCGCACGAGGACTTTGCCGCGGTTTGCGGCGGTTGTAGTGTTGCAGCACGTCGAGGCGGCAGAAGGGGACGGCGAGGGGACTATGGGCTGGACCGTGAACGGGCCCGGCATGCGTTCTCGGCCGACCGGCAGCGTGGTGATCGTCGGGTTTGCACTGTTGTTGATCTTCGGTCTCGTCGCGATGCACGCGCTCAGTCAAGAGGGAGCTCAGGCGCAGCCGCAGATGTCGGCCGTTTCGGTGGCAGTGCCGCAGGTGTCGGATCAGGCCAATGGCCCCGCCGATTCTGACTGCTCGGTGTGCGTTGACGCTGGAGCGCGCGGTCTCACCGACGCGTGGATGGCAGTCTTGGCCTGTGCGATGTTCGTGTTCGCCGGCATCTGGCGCATTCGTGTCCGCTCTCCATTGATGCCGATGCGCGTTGCGCCTACAAACGCACCCGACGCGGCATCCTTCCGCCAGCTGCCTCGAGCGATGTCCGTGGACTTGCTCGCGCTGTGCGTACTTCGGAGATGAATCAGCCGTAGTCCCCCATTCACCGGCAACCGCAGCGGCTCCCACGCCGTGCAGTTGGGGTGAGAACCAGCGCGTGGCCACGATCGTCCGGCCCGCCGGACTCGAAGTGCGTACGTTCTGCACATCACCGCCACCGCTCGTGCCGTCGGAGCGGACTACGTGACTGGACGCATCGACGCCGACGAGTACGCGACCCGTGGCCAGAGCGGAAGCACTGCGCAGTCCTCCAGGTTGTTCCCCCATTACTGAAGTAGGAAGGAAGATCGTGTCCAGTGATGAACAGCGGTCTACATCGCGTCCCGGGGCGTCTTTTTTTCGCACGCCCCCACCGTCTGCCCCAAACGCGCCGACACCCTCTGCGTTTAAGGCGCCGACATCCTCTGCGTTAAAGGCGCCGACATCCTCTGCGACAAAGGTTGGGCTAGCCGGTCAGGTGGCACCGCGGACGAATCCCGACCCAGGTAGCGCCGCCGAGCAGGCTGGCCCGCTGCGGGTTACCGCATTCAATTGCAGCGCGTTGGCGGAGGCGGAGCCGCATGCCTTGGGCCTGACGTACGAGTTCCGCGCTGCGCCCGACGGCGATCCATATTCGGTAACGATCGCGTTCGAGGGTCGCCGCATGGGAGTGAAGCAAAAACCCGGCACTGGGGATCTCTTCAAGGTTGCGACGACGGTGGAGCGAGTGCTGCCCGGTAGCGGTCGAGTTGCGATCACCACTCGAATCCCGAACGTGAAAGAGGGCTCGTGGCAGGTGACCGCGCGCCCTTCCGTCCACCAAATCGGACCCGATCGAGAGCCCTCCCGCGGTGCCCTAGCCGTGCTGCCCCATCTGCCCGGAGCCTCCGCCAAGGGTTCCACCGGTTGGGCGGCGGTGATCGCCCAGAAGGCTCCCGGCGTGCTGCTCGGCTCCTGGGCGGCTCTGGTCGCTTTGGGTGCGGCGGTCGCGCTGAGCATCCAGGGGGCGCTGGCCGCTCTTCTGGGCTTGTCCGTGATCGGGGTCGGGCTGGTGTCGTTGGTGGCGAGCCTGATCGGGCTGGTAGGCGCAAAACTCTACTACCTGGCGGTGTATCCGGACGCTCGGCGACGGGCATTGTACGGGGGTGGGATGTGCATCCAAGGGTTCGTGTTGGGTGCCGCTGTGGGGTTGATCGTCGGGGCGCTGGTGGCTGACATCGATTTGGGCTCGCTGCTGGACATCACCGCGCCGGCGCTGATGTTCGGGATGACGATCGGTCGATTCGGTTGTTTTTTCAGCGGATGCTGCGTTGGCCGGCCGACCGCGTCGCGTTGGGGTCTGTGGTCGTCGGACCGGCGACTAGGTGTGCGCCGAATCCCCACGCAATTGATGGAATCCGCGCTGGCAGCAATCATCGGCGCGACGGCGCTGGGCGTGCTGGTCATCGCGGGGTTTTCGGAGTTCCCCGGCACCATTTTCATAGGAGCGATGGCGGCCTACGTCCTGGGCCGGCAGTTGCTGCTGCCACTGCGTGCCGAGTCCAGCAAGACTCGGCACGGTCGAATGATCACGCTCGCGACCGCGGCAACCGTTCTGCTGGCCGACGTTGTCGTCGCGATCACGATCTATGCCCGCTGAGCGTTGGC
>JBPPMI010000178.1:0-2645 GCA_051305975.1 Solirubrobacterales bacterium | reverse complement strand
GCGTGTATCTTCGCGGGGATGGCTGGCCTGCCTCCTGAGCCCGAGACGCTTCGGCTGCATCAAGCCAACGAGCGCACGATGCTCGCCTGGATGCGGA
Source organism: Solirubrobacterales bacterium (assembly GCA_051305975.1). Taxonomy (GTDB): domain Bacteria; phylum Actinomycetota; class Thermoleophilia; order Solirubrobacterales; family 70-9; genus 67-14. The sequence goes on along the minus strand of JBPPMI010000178.1, from coordinate 2,548 downwards.
CCGGCATTGCCCTCATGGCGTTCGGGTTCGCGATCGCGCGCTTCGGCGTCTTCTTGAGGCAAGTCGTGGCCGCGGGCACAGCGTCGATGCACGGGCCTCGCCGACTCGACTCCGCATGGCTCGGCGCTGCACTGGTCGCCGCCGGAATGATCACCAGCCTCAGCGGAACGATGCGCTACCGGCAGGTTCGGCAGTCGATCGAGCGAGGGAGCGTCGGAGCTCCGAGCGCCGCCGCCGTCTACCTCGTGGGGACCGCAATCACGCTGATCGGCCTGGCGATGAGCGTCCTGCTTGCGAAGACGCTAGGCGAGTGAGCGTCGGCCGAGACCCGACCACGTCTCAACGCGCGGCGAGGACTTTATGCAGGAATCTGTCTGCGTGCGCGGTCGCTCAGTCCAATCGGAGGCTAGAAAAAAAGACGGCCGGTTGGCGTCTTCTTTCCCGGGCGCGTCACGTATCGCGGTCGTTGCTGGTGCGAGCCTGCGAGCTTACGGCCGACATGCAGCAGCGTAGCAACATGTAGAACACGCCCACGAGCGAGCACGATGGTCGACGCCGGCCCTGATTGCCCGATGCACACTGAAGACGACATCGACGAGCTCTCGCTCGTCTGCTTCATGCCGGACAGCCACCTCTCGCTGAACCGCAGCCTTCGTCGTCTTGGTCACGACGATGAACTCGAGACGGGCGCCGTCGTATCCGAGCTCGCGGGCCGCGATGCCGTACCCCGTGATCTGCAGGTCGTGCTCGAGCTGTTCGGGAGACCACTTCTTGGCCGCTGTCTTGAGCTCCCAGATTGACCCCACACCGCCGGTCAGGACAACGGCGTCGATGGATCCGATGAGCGGAACGGGTAGTACTTCGCCGGTCTTCGGGTGATTCAACTCCAGGCTGAACGCCATCTCGACGGCCAATGTCTTCTCCGGCCTCGGCACCTGCGCGAGGAAGACATCGAGCATGCGTATGGCGGTGTCGACGAGCGTGCCCTCATCCTGCTCTGCGGTGTCGAAGCTGACCGATCCCCTGGTTTGTTTATTGCACAGTGCACATAGTTCTTTCCATGCCGATCCTGCCCGGCTACAGGGCGCGCATGGCACAGCGAAGGACGCAGCGGCGGAAGGCGACGGTTGAGCGGCGACGTGTCTCGACATCGCGGCGCGGGACGAGAGAGACTGCGCGGAGGATGCGGCTGCCCCCCTCGGAGCGAACGGGACCTGAGAACACTCACGCGTTCGTGTCGGAGTTGCTCGGTGAAGACGTGCACATGACGCGGGTGATGTCGTTGGCGAACGGCGTCGTCGGCGTGCTGCACGCCGCAGCGCTGGGGATCCACGCTATCGGGCGAGGGCTTGCGGATGCGCTCGACCTCGATCCCAAGCACGCGGTGAAGCAGGTCGACCGGCTCCTGAGCAACACGGGGATCAAGATTTGGGACTGGTTCGCGCAGTGGGTCACGTTCGTCGTCGCGAGCCGGAAGGAGATTCTCGTCGCTCTCGACTGGACGGAGTTCGACAAGGACGGGCACTCGACGATCGCCCTGTACCTCGTCAGTTCGCACGGACGAGCGACGCCGCTGATCTGGAAGACCGTCGATAAGTCCAAGCTGAAGGACCGCCGAGGTGAGTGGGAGCTTTCGGTCATCAACCGGCTGCACGAGATCCTGGCGAAGGCCGTCGACATCATGGTGGTCGCCGACCGTGGGTTCGGCGATCAACGACTGTTCGCGTATCTCGACACGATCGGTTGGTCGTATGCGATTCGGTTCAAGCAGAACACGACGGTGACGCACGACGGGGAGAGCAAGCCTGCGGCGGACTGGGTGCCGTCGAGTGGGCACGCGAAGATGCTGCGCGACGTGCGCATCACTCAGGACAAGACCGCCATCGGCGCCGTCGTCCTGAAGCACCAGAAGGGCATGAAGGAGTCGTGGTGCATCGCGACGAACCGGGCTGATCTCGGGGCCGCGGAGATCGTGCAGCGCTACGCTCGTCGCTTCACGATCGAGGAGACGTTCCGCGACATCAAGGACAATCACTTCGGCATGGGCTTGTCGGCCACGAACATCCGCAGCGCCGACCGCCGCGACAGGCTGCTCTTCATCTCGGCCATCGCCCAGGCCTTGCTCACTCAGCTCGGCGCGGCGGGCGAGGCCTGCGGACTCGACCGCATCCTCAAGACGAATACGGTCAAGACTCGAACGATGTCGCTCTTCAACCAAGGTTCGTACTGGTATCGCGCGATTCCCAACATGCGCGAGGAGCGTCTTCGCCTTCTGATGGAAGCGTTCGGCAAGATCGTCTCGGATCATGCGGCATTCAAGGGAATTTGCGGCGTCATATGAGGGGATGGCTCAGTCCGCGACGTGGCAGGGCCGCCCGTGCTCCTTCACGCAGACTTCAAACCGTCGAACCTGCACTGGGCGACCGACGATCGGCTCCTCGTGCTCGACTGGGAGTTCGCGTACGCCGGAACTGTCTTGTCCGATGTCGGGCAGCTACTTCGGTGGGAGCCACCAAGCTCGTTCACCGAGGCCTTCGCGGTGACCTAC
>JBPPMI010000177.1:0-10916 GCA_051305975.1 Solirubrobacterales bacterium | reverse complement strand
GTCGACATCGCGCCGTTTGAGCTCACCGGCCAGGGTCAGCCCGGTTGGTCCCGCTCCCACGATGAGCACCTGAGTGTCCACGTGGTGATCATCTCACGTGCCCCAGGCCCGGCAACCGAAGCCACCGACCGAGGTGCCGTCGTTGATGGCGCAGAGAGCACCGTTATCGCCGGCACCTCATCAAGTGTCTGCGATTTCTAAGCAAATGCTTTAGGTATCGCAGACACCTGGTGTTTCGCACGCCGGGTGGCCGCGACACACCTAGGGCGGGGCTGCGGGCTTCGGATCTCCCTCGCGGCCCGTTGGCCTCTTTGCCCACCAGCTCGACAGGGCCAGCCCTGCGATCAGGTCCCAGACTCCCCACCACCCCGCGACCAGCGCCATTCCACCGATGCCGTCGAAGAACGTGAACACCATCCCGAGGCCGAGCCCGGCGTAACGCACACCCACCTCGAAGGTGATCGCCCGCCGGTTGTATTCGTCCAGCTTGAAGGACGAGGCGATGCCGTAACCGAGGGCGAAAGCGAGGGTGTCGTGCAGGAAGACGACTATGAAGACGATCGGGATGTAGTCCCAGAAGACCGTGATGTTGCTGGCGAGCGACGCCACGATGAAGCCGACCAGCGCCCACAGGCTGAACCGCTTCACCCACGGCTGGACCTTCGCGGTGAACTCCGGTTTCTTCTCGGCGATCGTCAGCCCGATGATGAACGGCACGCCGATCACCAGCACCACGTGGACCAGCATCTTGAGAGCACTCAGGTCGACGTCCTCGAGGATCTTCGAGGCCTCCGGCTGGAGACCGCCCCAGAAGGCGACGTTCAGCGGCATCACGAAGATCGCGATCAGGCTCGAGATCCCGGTCATCGACACCGACAGCGCCACATTGCCGCGCGACCGGTAAGTGAGGATGTTCGAGGTGCCACCGGGAGGGCAGCAGGCGACGAGGATCATGCCCATCGCTATCGATCCGCGGACCCCGAGCAGCAGGGTCAGGCAGAAGGTGATCGCCGGCAGCAGGATGAACTGGGCGGCGATGCCGACCGCCATCGCCCTTGGCATCTTGCGGACCTCCTTGAAGTCCGATGCCTTCGTATCCATCGCGATGCCGAGCATCACGATCGCGAGCACGACGTTCAGGATGAGCAGCGACGAATCGCTGAAATTGATCGTGACGTCGTCGATGTCGGCGAGCGGCAGGAACATCAGTCGTCACCACGGCGGGCGACCATCAAACGGAGGCGGAGAAGATTTCCAGGTGCTTCTGGATCTGCTCGCGGTAGGCGTCCTTGTTTACGTAGTAGGGAAGCCGGTCGATCTGGCGGTAGTTGTACCCGGCGAACAGGTCCGGTTTCGGTCCGTTCACGCGCCGCCACATCTCTTCGGCCCGCGCAGGATCGTCCTGCTGCGCCTTGATGAATTCAGAAACGAGGATCGCCTGGTTGTAGCGGCCCTGCCAGCCGAGTCCGGTAGCCTCGACCATCCCGAGCACGAACACGTTCCGGTGCTTCGGGGTGAAGATGTTGAGGTAGAGTTCGGGATGGTTCCCCTTCCAGTTGAGGTGTTCCGGGTCGATGAATCCGTAATCGAGCCGGTAGCCGGTTGCGAGCATGACCATGTCGTATTCACGACTGGCGCCATCGACGAACCTGACCTCTGATCCATCGAAACGGTCGATGTCCTTCTGGACCTTGATGTCGCCGTGGCCCGCGTAGTAGAGTACCAGGGTGTTCATCACCGGATGCGTCTCGTAGATCCGGCCTTCCGGTTCGGGGAAACCGAGCCGCGCGGGGTTTCCGGTGATCAGCCGGATGACCCGCCCGTCGACCCTGGTCTTGATCCAGGCCGGCATCGGCTTGCCTTCGTTCAGCGTGTCCGAGGGCTTGCCGAGGATGTACTTCGGGAAGAACCAGTAGCCACTCCTCAGGCTCAGGTCGACCGATTTCGCGCGATGGACAGCGTCGACCGCGATGTCGCAACCGGAGTTGCCGCCGCCGACTATGAGCACCCGCTTGTCCTTGAAGATCTCGGCGTTCTTGTAGGTGCTGGTGTGGAGCAGTTCGCCGTCGAACTCACCTTCGAACTCTGGGATGCTCGGATCCGAGAGCAGGCCGTTGGCGATGATCAGGCCCGCATACGTCTCGGTGGTTTCCTCACCGCCGGGACCGCGGGCCGTGACAGACCAATCGTCTCCGTCGGGTTCGGCCCGCACCACTTCGGTCTCGAAGCGGAAATGCTTCCGGAGGTCGAAGGTGTCGGCGTAGTCGTTGAAGTAAGTCTTCATGTCGGCGTGGCTCGGGTAGTCGGCCACCTCGTCACGCATCGGGAACTCGTCGTACGCGGTCGTCCCCTTTGAAGAAATCAGGTGGGCCGACTCGTACATCGTGCTCTTCGGACTCTCGATGTCCCACAGGCCACCGACCGAGGGTCCGAGCTCTAAGCCGACGAAATCGATCCCCCGCCGGGCGAGGTTCCGCGCGCCGGCGAGTCCAGCAGGGCCGCCACCGATCACCGCGTAAGGCAGTGCTACGGATTCTTCGTCTCGCTCGCCCATGGGGCGTGATCCTACCTGTAGGTTTGGCCAATGGCCGACGTACGCCCCTTCCCCGCTCTGCACTACAACCTCACGGCGGTGGATTCGCTCAGTGCCGTCACCGCTCCGCCGTATGACGTGATCGATGACGAAGAGCGACAGAAGCTGCTCCAGCATTCACCGTTCAACGTGGTCGAGATCGACCTGCCGAAAGCGAGCGGCGAAGGATCGGACCCGTACCAGCACGCGGCCGACACGCTCGAAGAATGGGTGCTGAGCGGTGTGCTCTCCAAGGACCGCGACCCGACGATCTGGGCGCTGACCCAGGAGTACGAAGCGCCGGACGGCACCACCCATACCCGCAACGGAATCCTGGCGCGGGTGCGCGTGACCGACTACGGACCCGGGCAGATCCGTCCTCACGAACGGACCCAGCCCGGTCCCAAGCAGGACCGGCTCGACCTGACCCGCGCCACCCGATACAACCTCTCGCCGATCTTCTCGCTGACCTCGAAGGACGCCTGGCCGCAGGTCGCGCCCGAGACGGAAACGGAACCCTGGGCCGAGGTCACCGACGGCGAAGGCACCACCCACCGCCTCTGGCCGGTGAAGGATCCCGTGGTCCACGCCGCGGTCGCCGAAGTGCTCGTGGACGCCGAACTGCTGATCGCGGACGGGCACCACCGTTACGAGACGGCCCGCACCTACATGGCCGAGGTCCCCGGCGAAGGACCGCAGTGCTTCACCCTCATGGCACTCACCGGCCTCGACGATCCCGGGCTCACCGTCTTCCCGACCCACCGCATGCTCTCCGGCCTCGCCGGCAATCCGGACATCCAGGACCACCTGGTCAACGGGATCTCGGAAGCGTTCGACGTCGAAGTGACCGATCTGGACGGGCTCGACCCGGAAGGCATGGAAGGTATCGGCTGCTTTGGATTCTTCAACCAGACCGAAGGCCGTTATCTCAGGCTGCGGCTCAGGGACCCGGTCGCGCTCGACCAGCTGATGGAGGGCCGGTCGGAGGCCTACCGCCACCTCGACGCGGCCATCCTCGAGAAGGTGGTGCTCCAGAACGTCCTCGGGCTCTCCGAGGAAGACGTCGAAGCCAAGCGCGGCATCGGGTATGCGAAGAGCATCGAGAGCGCGCTGGATTCGGTTTCGGGTGGCGATTACCAGGCAGCATTCATCCTGCGGGCCACACCGATCGAGCAGGTCCGCGCGGTTGCGGCGGCCGGCGAGACGATGCCGCCGAAATCGACGTACTTCTACCCGAAGCTGCTTTCGGGAATGGCCTTCAACCCGCTGAGTTAGGGACCGGCCGCAGCCGCTTCGGCTTCGGCCAAACCCTCGGCTTTCGCCTTGGCCAGGTCGCCGCTGACCCGGACGATGGCCGAAACCACCGGCGCGGCGAGGATCAATCCCATCGCGCCGAACAGCGCTCCGCCCGCGATCGTGACCACCAGCACAACCAGGGGATGGATACCGAGGGCGGTGCCCATCGCGAAAGGCTGGATCATCTGCTGCAGTACTCCGTTGGCCAGCAGCTGGAGCAGGATCATCGCCGCCGCGGCATCCGCCCCGCCGTTCCCGAGAGCGATCAGGACCGTGAAGGCCCCTGCTGCCCACGCGCCGAGGTAGGGGATGTAGCCGGCAATGAACGTGACGCCGACGATGGCCACGACGTAGGGCACGCCGATGATCAGGGACCCGATCCCGACTATGACCGCGCTGAATGCGGCCACGATCGTGGTGCCGAGGAAGTAGCCCCGGAGGGAACCGATCGCCCGCTGGGTGATGATCCGCGTGACGGGCACCGGGAGACCGCTGTGACCTTCGACCCACGAGCGCATGGACTGTCCGTCTTTGAGCAGGAAGAAGGTGCTGAGCGCCACCATCGACAGAAAGAAGACGAGCGAGGAGAACCCCTTGACCCCCGCGACGACCCCGGTCAGAAGGCTCGCGACGGCACTCGAGGCCCCCGAATCCAGGTTTTTCTTTACGTCTTCGGTGCTCGAGGTGTTCAGGCCGAGGTCGCTCAGATAGCCCCCGATCTGGTCCTTGGCCGAACTCAGTTGATGACCGATGTTGCTCGCCTCGCCAACGATGCCGAAGACGATTGCCGCCCCCATGCCAATTCCGATCAGCACGATCATGAGCAAGACCAGCAGCGAACCCAGCCCTCGAGGAACGCGGAATCGCGCCATCCGGTTGACCAGCGGCGACGCGACGGTCGCAATGATCGCCGCCACCAGGACCGGGATCACGATGACCTGGGTCAGCGATGCCAGCCAGACGAGTGCGCCGAGCAGGAGCGCAATTCCGACCAGCAACCACGCGGTGATGCCGATGCTGCGGAGCCAGTCGGGGACCGTGAACAGTCCGCTCAGCTCACCGGGGTCGATCTCGACGACCTGACGCGAATCGTCGGATTCGGACTCGGTTTTGCGCTGGTGCTTGAGGCGGCCCCGGATCATCAGGGCGATCCTACTCGCGCCCACCGACAGACTAGGATCGACGTCATGGTCAAGATCTATACGAAGAAAGGCGACGACGGCACCACCGGCCTCTGGTACGGCGGCCGCGTCGAGAAGTCCGGCACCCGCACCGACGCATACGGCACCCTCGACGAGGCCTGTTCCGCCCTGGGAGTCGCACGCTCCCTCTGCGGCGAGGACCAGCGCGAGCTCCACGATGACATCCTCGCCCTCCAGAACGAGCTCTTCGTCGCAGGTGCTGAACTGGCGACCGCCCCCGAAGCCGCCGAGCGCCTCGAAGATGGCATCAGCCGGATCACCGCGGACATGACCGACGCGATCGACGACGAGATCGACAAGTACATGGACCGGGTCGAGCTGCCCCCGAAGTTCGTGATCCCCGGCGGCACGACGCTCTCCGCCCAGATCGACGTGGCCCGGACGATCATCCGCCGGGCCGAACGCAAGGTCGTGAGGATCCGGCTCGCCGACGAGCTCGCCTCGGCCGAGATCCTCCGGTTCCTGAACCGCTCGTCGGACCTTTGTTTCGCGATGGCCCGGTTCGCGGACACCGATGACCCCGAGCTCTTCGAGGGGCGCCGCAGGCCGAAGTGACCCGCGCGGTCGTCACATCCGGGGCGAACACGCCGATGGAGGTCGAGATCGAAGGCCGGACGATGACGTTCGACCTCGGTGAATCGACGGGGGGGACGGGCACCGCCCCGACCTCGACCGAAGGCGTCAGTGCCTCGCTCGCCGCATGCACCGTCGGCACCCTCAGGGTGTATGCCGACCGCAAGGGCTGGGACCTCGAAGGCCTCACGGTCGCGGTCGACACGACCTACGACGGGCCGGTGCCGAGCCTGTTCGAGCTGACCGTCGGCATCCCCGACCGCTTCGACGAGGACCAGACTGCCCGCCTCATGGCCATCGCCGCAAAGTGCCCGGTCCACAAGATCCTGGCCGGAGCGACCGACGTCCGGGTGAGGACCGCATGAACCTCGGCCTCGAAGGACGTGTCTGCGCCGTGACCGGTGCCAGCAGTGGCATCGGGTTCGAAGTGACCCGGCAGCTTTGTGCCGAGGGGGCCAAGGTCTTGATGATCTCGCGCAACCCGGAGCAGCTCGCCGCGATGCAGGAAGTCGTCAGGGCCGAAGGCGGCAACGCCAAGGTGGTCGTGATCGACATCACCGAGGATCACTCCGGTGAGCACGTCGTCGCGGCGGCAACCCAGGAATTCGGCCGGCTCGACGTGCTGGTGAACAACGCCGGCGCCTCGGCGTGGCGCAATCTCGAAGATGCCCCCGACGAAGACTTCCGGGCCCAGTTCGAACTCAGCGTCATGGCTCCCCACCACCTGATGAAGGCGGCGATCCCGCCGATGACCGAGCGCGGCTGGGGGCGGGTCGTGAACGTCTCCTCAACCGCCGGCAAAAGGCCGTCCGCCCAGATGCCGGACTACTCGGTGGGCAAGGCTGCGATGCTCTCGCTGTCGAAGCTCTACGCCGACAGGTACGCTTCGACCGGCGTGCTGGTAAACGCGGTCTGCCCCGGTCCGACCGCGTCCGAACTCTGGATGGAGGCGGGCGGGTTGCTCGACCAGGCGAAAGAGCACTCGGGCGCAGAGGACCGCGAAGCCGCGCGGCAGGAAGTCGGCTCGAAGAGGCCGATCGGCCGCCTAGCCACACCTGAGGAGATCGCCTCGGCAATCACCTTCCTCTGCTCCGACCGTGCTTCCTACGTCAGCGGCGCGGCTTGGGGAGTCGACGGCGGCACCGTGCCAGTGATCATCTGAACCGGTTCAGTCGTATTTGACCAGCGAGTGCACCTGCCGGCCGGCCAGCCGGTTGCGGCCGCCCAGCGCGGTCAGCTCGGCCAGGAACGCGCACCCCACTACCTGACCCCCGAGTTTCTCGACCACTTTGATGGTCGCTTCAGCCGTGCCGCCGGTCGCGATCAGGTCGTCATGGATGAGGACCCGGGCGCCTTCGGCCAGGGAGTCGGCGTGGATGTGCAGCTCGTCCAGCCCGTACTCCAGCTCGTACTCGGCCGAGACCGTCCCGGACGGAAGCCGGCCGGGTTTCCGGGCGGGGATGAAACCGGCATTCAGCTTCTGGGCGAGCGACCCGCCGAAGATGAAGCCCCTGGCCTCGGCGGCGACCACGAAGTCGACCTCGAGCGACTCGGCGAATCCCGCCAGCCGGTCGGTCACCTCCCGGGAAGCCGCCGGGTCGAGCAGCAAAGGGGTGATGTCCCGGAACAGGATTCCGTCCACCGGGAAATCGGGGACGTCGCGGATCAGGCCGCGAAGATCCATCGGGCTACTTTTTCGCCTTGAAGGTCGTGTCGGCCGAGCAGAGTCCTTCGACTTTCATCGAACCGGTGACCTTGCCACCCTTGAACTTGCCCTTCAGGGTCCGCTTGTCGTCGTTGAAGCTGACGTCGGGGTCGCCCTTGAAGACCACCCTGAACGAACCATCGGCCTTGATCTTCGTGCTCTTCCCCCTCTGGCCGACCGGCGGGTAGGCGAACGAGATGATGAAGTTGTCGAGGTAGCACGAGGCGTAGACCGAAGACTCGAACCTGGTGATCCGGTTGTTCTTCACTTTGACCTTCACGTCGAGCTCGCCCTTGGTCTGGCCCTTGTAGGTGCCGCTCGGGACGGCCGCGGCGTTCGCGGCACCGAGACCGAGCACAAGGGCAAGCGAGACCAGGATCGCGGAACACAGTCTGGTGATCATCGGCGGCACTCTACCCACTCCTTAGGTCATGATCCGGCTGTGGATTTCCAATCGATCGACCTTTCCGGATCACTGCTCAGCGCCGAAGAGGCGCAGGCGCTCCACGCATTCGGCAACCGCGAGGCAGCGGTGCTGGTCCCGATCGTGGGCTGGCCAGCCGACCCGAAACTGGTTTTCACCGAGCGGAACGCCGACCTCAAGAAGCATGCCGGCGAGATCTCCTTCCCGGGCGGAATGAGCGACGAGAGCGACCGCGACCTCGAGTGGACCGCCCTTCGGGAGACTCATGAGGAGGTCAGCATCAGCCCCGACCGGGTCGATGTGGTCGGCTCGCTCGCGCCGGTGGGAACGTTCGTGACTTCGTACCGGATCCACCCGTTCGTCGGTCACGTCTCCGGGGACGAACCGTTCGTCCCGAACCCTTCGGAAGTGGCGGCGATCCTGGAGTTCGGGATCGAAGAACTGGTCGGGTCCTACGCGATGCGCCGGCTCGTTCGGCGAGGAGTCCCGATCCGGACCCCCACCTTCGAGATGGACCGCGTTCTCATCTGGGGTGCGACGGCGAGGATCCTCACCGATTTCCTGGTGAGGATCAAGGCGTTCACCTAGGCTTCGGTAATGGCCATTCCACTTCTCACCAGCATCGACGGCATCGTCACCCCTTCCGGTGACGCGATGGTGCCCCTGCCCGATGACGGCGTCTTCCGCGGAGACGGTGTGTTCGAGGTCCTCCGTGCCTACGGGCCGAACCTCTTTACCCTCGAGGACCATCTCGACCGGCTCGGGCGTTCCGCCGCTTCGATCGACCTGGACATCGACCGGGCTGCGATCGAGTCGGAGACGCTCAGCCTCCTCGAGCGGGCCGAAGGGGCCGATTGCCTAGTCCGGATGGTCGCCACTCGGGCCGGACGGCGAATCATCACGCTCGAGAACCTGCTCGACCATCCGCGTTCGATCTCGCTCGCCACGGTCACGTACTCACCGTCCGTGATTCTGAACGGGGTCAAGTCGCTTTCCTATGCCGCGAACATGCAAGCGACACGGGTTGCGAAAAAGGCGGGTGCGATGGAAGCCCTGCTGGTGATGCCGGACGGTTCGGTACTCGAAGCTCCCACCTCCACCCTCTTCTGGGTTTCCCGCGGCAAGCTGCGCACGACAGCCCTCGAAATAGGCGTTCTCGATTCGATCACCCGGGACCGAATCATCGAAGCGATGGACGTCGAAGTCGGCCGTTTCCAGATCGACGACGTGATGAAGGCGTCCGAAGCCTTCCTCGCATCAACGACCCGAGAGGTACAGCCGGTCGACTCGATCGACGGTCAGGCGATCCCGGTCGAACCGGGAGAAATGACAAAGGCAAGCGCAGCCGCGTTCACGGCTGCGCTCAACTCGGACCTAGGTTAGGTCTCTCAAATACCACTCGGCGTCGAGGGAACCCTGGCAGCCTGATCCGGCTGCGGTGATGGCCTGCCGGTAGGTCCTGTCGACCAGGTCGCCTACCGCGAACACACCCTTGAGGCTCGTCTTGGTCGATGGTTCCTCGACCTTCACGTAGCCCTCGTCGTCGGTGTCGATCTGTCCGGTGACGATCTCCGAGCGCGGGATGTGGCCGATCGCCACGAAGGCTCCGTCCACGTTCACGTCCTCGGTCTCGCCGGTGTCCGAGCGCCGAAGGCGAACCGTCGCCAGGGCTCCGTCCTCGCCGGCGATGAACTCCTCCGGCGCGTAGGGGGTCATGAAGTCTATGTTCGCAAGGCTCTCGGCCCGTTCCTGCATGATCTTCGAGGCACGGAACTCGTTACGGCGGTGGACCAGGTCCAGCTTCGACGAGAACTTGGAGATGAAGAGGGCATCCTCGACTGCCGTGTCGCCACCGCCGATCACCATCGTGGTCTTGTCCTTGAAGAACGCTCCGTCGCAGACACCACAGGTGGAGACGCCGCGGCCGGCCAGCTCCATCTCACCCGGGATGCCGAGGCGCTTGGGCTCGGCGCCCATCGCGAGGATGACCGACTTGGCCTGGTACTCCTCGTCGCCGAGGTAGACCTTATGGATGCCGCCGTCGCTCAGTTCGACCCGGTCGACGTCGTCGGAGATGAAGCGCGTGCCGAAGCGTTCGGCCTGCGCGCGGAACTTGGTCATCATCTCGGGACCCATGATCCCTTCGGGGAATCCGGGGAAGTTCTCGACTTCAGTCGTGTTCTGGAGCTGCCCGCCCCACTGGAACCCCTCGAAGACGAGCGGGTTCAGCTCGGCGCGGGCAGCGTAGAGAGCGGCTGTGTACCCGGCGGGGCCGCCACCGATGATGATGAGGTTTTCAACTTCCTTGCCACTCATTCTTGAGTCCTTAGTGTCAATTGCGATCCATTACTTTACTTTATGAAGTATAGCTCTTCGGGGAAACCCCTGTGTGTCCCAGGTACATGACTCAGGTCCCCGTCTTTATCAGCATGGGCTGTGGCGCCCGGTCGACCGGCAGGCCGTCAGTCTTCCACCTCTTGATGGTCTTCCGCAGCTGGAAGAATGCGATCACCCCCGTCGGGATCGGCAGCCAGAAGGCGACCAGGCGGTAGATCAGCACCGCGGCGAAGACTTCCGACTCGGGAAATCCGAACAGCACGAAGGTGCCGATCATGCCGGCGTCCACGGCCCCCACCCCGGCCGGGACGAACGGAATCAGGTTGGCGGCCATGCCGATGAAGAAGCCCATGACCACGACGCCGAACGGGATGGCGATCCCGAAAGCCTTGAACGAGGCCCAGAGGATGCCGACGTTGGCGGCCCAGAAGCCGATCGCCCCGATGATCGCGAGGCCGGCCCGGGTCGGGTGGGCGACGAGCTTCAGGGCGACCCGGACACCTTCCGCGAGCGTCGCCGGCACGGTCGCGAGCTTCGCCAGGAACTTGACGGTCGGCCGTCGGGCCGACAGGTTGCGGACGCGGCGCTCGATGTCTCCTGGCACCAGGGCGATAGTCAATCCGATGATCATCACCAGTCCCGCGATCGCGGCCGGCACGATCGTCAGGGAGACCTCGGTGCTGCCGTGGAGCACTCCGGTCCGGAGCAGAACACCGCAAACGATGATCGCGAGCGGGTAGAAGAGGTAATGGAGGACGATGAACGCGACCATGCGGGTGCCGACGTCACGCCGCTCCATGCCGCCCT
>JBPPMI010000176.1:0-3838 GCA_051305975.1 Solirubrobacterales bacterium | reverse complement strand
TCGCGATCTGCAGGCAGATCAGGCCGAGGGCGAACGCCAGTGGACGGACCGCACGCCGGTCGCCACCCCGGCGCCGGAGAATGAAGATGACGGCGAGCACCGAAAGCGCGAAGATCACCGCCATCGCCGCGTGACGCTGGGCGATCCACTCAAGGGTCCCGGTCCCCTTGAATTCGAACCGGCGGACCAGTTCCTCGTCGTGGTCTCCGGGGTGGGGGCCGGAGGCGGTGGTGATCGTGCCGAGGAAGATCGTGAACTGCCCGATCGGAATCAATGCCCTCACGGCCCAGACCCCGAGGCGGTCGGTCGAAAAGCGGCGCTCTCCGACTTCGTAGCGCGAGCACCAAAACAGGGCGAAAGCGGCGTCGATCAGGATCATCGAGAGCAGGAAATGACCGATCACCAGTTCGGGTGGCAGGTGGTTCTCGACCACGAACGCGCCGAGCACCGCCTGGCCGATCACCCCGAGTGGCAGCAGCCCGCCAAACAGGGCCAGGTGCCAGCGGTATGGCCGGCGGAAGAAGGCGAGCAGGGCGGCGGCGATCACCGCGATGCCGACGAAGCCGGTGAGCACGCGGTTGCCGTACTCGATCACCGCGTTGATCTGGGCCGGGGCGACGTAACCGCCGTAGCACTTGGGCCAGTCGGGACAACCGAGCCCGGACGCCGAAAGCCGGACGGCCGAGCCGGTCAACACGATGAGGATCAGCGCGATGAGCGCGATCATCGTCACCTGGGCGTAGCGTTCTGGGGATATCTGGACGCGTTTCAGCATTGCCCGGAATCCTCTTGGTCAGGGCGCCAAAAGGGCGCGCGGTTGGTGTGGTTCTCAGGCGTCGTCGGCGGCAGCCGAGGACATCAGAAACTGGATCAGCTGCTGGAGCTGATCCTTCGGGATCGTGTCGAAGCGGTCGGGCATGACCGCGTTTTCGTAGCCTGGGGCCTTTTTGGCTGCCGGATCGAGGATCGATTCCTCGATCTCGGCCTTGCTCATGCCGGGAATGACTTCATCGAGGTTCGGGCCAAGCACACCAGCGGATTCGGCAGCGGCGAGGATGTGGCAGCTGCCGCAGCCGTTGTTCGCGTAAACCTGGGCGCCGGGTCCTTCACCGGGTGCTTCGGGCGGCTTGGCGCCCGGGACGCCGGCATAACGGGCGACGTAGGCGGCGACGTCGTCGAGGTCGTTGCCTTCGACCAGGTTGGCCGGCATCGACACGGCGGGAAAGTTCTGCTCAGAGGGGCGAGGCATCTCGACCTGGGCCTTGACGATCCCGTTGATCGTGTCCTCGTCCATCCCTGCGGCACGCATCGCGGCGAAAGCCGCGTCGAGATCGGGGCCCTGTTCGCCGACGCTGGCCGCTTCGGCCATCTTGTGGCAGGTGCCGCACTTGGCGTTGAAGAGCTGGCGGCCACGGTCCTGGAAGCTACCTTCGATCGGAGCCGGGTCGTCGGTTCCGCAACCAGCGAGCACGATCATCGCTAAACCGGCAGTGGCCAGAAGGAGGCTGATCTTGGAGGTGAGCTTGGTGGCAGTCATGAAAGTAGCGAAGCCCGTCCATTCTATATATCGCGGCGGCTCCCACGGTCTGCCGTGATCAGTTAAGCTGGCAACGATCGTCACAAGCAGACAGAGAACATCGGAGAGGGGCTAAATTGCAGGTCAGCGTGGGCATGTCAGAAGTAGTCCTCCGGGTCGGTCCGAGTCACACGCTCCGCGAGGCTGCGGTGAAGATGACCGAGTACGGGATCGGAGCGGCAATCGTCGAAGACGAGGAGTGGCCCGTCCCGAGGATCCTCACCGAACGGGACATCCTCAAGGCGATCGGCACCAACCTCGACCCCGATTTCGAGAAAGTCTGCGACCACATGAGCGAGAGCGTTATCACCGCCGGCCCCGAATGGAGCATGGAGCGGGCCGCGATGGAGATGTCACGCCGGAAGATCCGCCACCTGGCGATCTACGACAACGGCGAGATGATCGGCATCCTCTCGATGCGAGACATCATGCGGGTGTGGACCGAAGAAGGCGCAACAGCCCAGAAGCCTGAGTAGTTGGGGCTGTCGAGGGGCGCGGTACGGGTATTCCTGTCCAGGATGCGATCTCGGCGGATGCTGTCTTCACTTTGAAGAGCTGCTTGGCTCAAGGCTTGACAACTAGGCACCTGGACAGGAACACCCGCACCACGCCTGAGCACGAGGCCACCACTTCGCCGTCTAGGCCGCCCTTGGGTAGCTGACATTGACATGGTCAGCTGATCGAGACATCCAAGTTGGTTTTACGAACGTGACCGAGTCTCTGACTCAGAACGGAAACACCAACTTGGATCCTTATTCAGAACTGTGAAGTCTCAGAGAGGGCAAAAACACAGAGCTTGTTTGAGCTCTGTTTTGCCCGCCAACGCGGTAGACAGACTCAGTCGTGAGTCGGTGCTGAGAAACTCTCCACCGGCAGCTCTGCTCGAGCGTCGCCTTGTTCCCTGGGGAGGCTGTAGAACGCTTGTGATCCCTTGCGGGACATGCTGCGGATCGCTCCTACGAAGAGGATGAAACCGACGACGCCGTAGCACCAGGCCGGGAACAGCCAGTCGTTGGCGAAGAGTCCCGCCAGCATCCCCATGACGCCGAGGGCGAAGTAGGCCGGGGCCCAGGACGGTGCCGGGAGCTGAATCGTCTCGGTCGGCTCGATGATCTGTTCGGAATCGCTCATGTGGCGAGATAGAACATCGAGAAGAGGAAGCTCGCCGCGAAGATGACCGCGGAACCGGCTCCGATCAGCATGCCGGTCGAGAAATTGGATTTCGAAGTCTGGCGATCCATGTGAGGGAGTTTTATCAGGCGACGGCGTCGACAGCCATGGCCACGAACAGCAGGGCCAGGTAGGCGAGCGAATAGAGGTAGGTACGGAGCGTCAGGGATGCCGAAGGATTGCGCCAGAGAGCGAACGAGAAGCCGAAGAACACAGTTCCGAGGACGATCGCCGAAGCGAGGTAGAAACCGCCGAGGAGGCCGGTGCAGTACGGGCCGACCGTGAATCCGATCATGAAGATCGTGTAGATCAGGATCTGGAGGCGGGTGGCCGCTTCTCCCTTGACCACCGGCAGCATCGGGATCCCGGTGCGCTCGTAATCGTCCTTGATCATCAGGGACAGGGCCCAGAAGTGGGGAGGGGTCCAGAAGAAAACGATCAGGAAAGGCCAGAGGGCCTCCCAGCTGAGCGACCCGGCCGCCGCGGCCCACCCAACCAGGGGCGGTATCGCTCCGGCACTGCCGCCGATCACGATGTTCTGGGGTGTTAGCGGCTTTAGCCAGAGGGTGTAGAGGAAGACGTATCCGAGCAACCCGACCATCGCGAGGATCGCGGCGAGCAGGTTGACCGTGAGCCAGAGCTGGAAGAAGGCGATCACGCCGAGCGAGATGCCGAAGGCGAGTCCGTGGAGGGGGGCGATCCTGCCGTTGACCAGGGGCCGGGAATCGGTGCGGGCCATGCGGGCGTCGCGACCACGGTCGATGTAGTGGTTGATCGCGCCGGCGCCCCCGGCAGCGAGGTAGCCGCCGAGCATCGTCCAGAGGATCAGGGAAAGGGCGGGACCGGCCGGGTCGGCCACGTACATCGTGGCCACTGTGGTCAGGAGCAGGAGGCTGATCACCCGGGGCTTGGTCAGGGTGATGTAGTCGCGGATCAGCGCAACCGCGTCATGGAACGGGTTGGCCGGGGCGGTCTCTACTGTCTGGGATACGCGGGTAGTCCGCGCATCGGCGCTGCCGAGCATGGTTTCAGGCTACCGGCTGCGGCTCGTCGGCCGGGGCGCCGGCTTCGGCGTCGCGGCGGGCGAGGGCA
>JBPPMI010000175.1:0-2504 GCA_051305975.1 Solirubrobacterales bacterium | reverse complement strand
GGGCATGGGATGCGGCCGGAGGTCGGCAGGTGCCGGTCGGTCAGGCCTCCCCGGCCTCGAGAGCCGCGGCGTCGGCCGCGGCGGCAGCCTCGGCGGCCTCCATCTCGGCCAGCTCCTCCGCCGTCGGGGGGTCGACCGGCAAGATCTTGTCGGCCGCGATCTCCTCGAAGGCGATGGACAGCGGCTTGCGGGCCACGCTGGTGACCTGCGGCGGGACCAGCGTGCCGAGGCCCTCGCCCAGCTGGCCGAAGTAGGAGTTGATCTGCCGGGCGCGGACCGCCCCCAGGGTGACCAGCTTGAACTTCGACTCGTCGGCCCGGGTGGTGAGGGCCTCGATCGAGGGGTTCATCATGGTGTCGTGCTGCCAGCTCATGGGCGCGCTGCTCTCCGGGTGCGGTCAGGCGGACGGTTGATCCTACCGGCCCGTCCCTCCCGGGCGCGAACCCTCCCGGCTCAGTCTGGATCCACCGACCTGACGGGCTGATCGGTCTGGGGTAGGCGCCGTCTTGGTAGTGGTGATCGGGCGTCGGGGCGTGTCGGCGTCGGATCGGTGCATGCCGTTCGTTCCCACCGTTCCCGAGCCTCGTGCAGATGACAGGGCGGGGCGCGCCTGTATCAGGGCGGTCCGAGCTGGCCGACTCGGAAGATGAAGTCGATGCTCTCGGTGTCGCACGAGTCTGGTGTCTCCACGTCGGATAGAGTACCTCCCACCACATCGATCGTGTCTCCTTGTCTTCCGACGACAGACCCGTCGGCGTCGACCAGCTCGAGCCTTCCATCAGTCGTTCTGGCGGTATCGCCCTGAGAGAGAAGCAGCAGGAACCGCGCGTCTCCGGTGTCGAGCCACGGGCACTCACTGGTCCCTCCGATCCTTCCCGACAGGGGTGCCAAATCACTGGACTCAAGGACCGACGTAGACGAGGCTGGGTCCTCCTTGCCGTCGTCGACGCACCCCAATGAGGTGATGCCGAGAAGCAATGCTGCGACCATCGCCCTCAGTGCATGAGGTGCGATCCGCCTACTCCTCATCATCCTGTAACGATGTAGACGTTCATCTGATCCTGCGCCTCCGACGCCTGTTCGGCCCACGAGTGGGTGCAGTCGTCTTGGTAGTCCGAGGCGCTCTGCACGCCGTATGCGACGTTGGACGAGAAGGCGGGAGACCCGGAATCGCCAGGCACCAGGCACACGTCCTGCACGCGGAAGAGCCCGTCAGTACCTCCTCCGCGATCGTACCTATCGTCGACAGTCCCACAGTCGGTGCGCCCGCCGTCGAAGGTGCCTCCGACGTAGGTCGCCAGGTCACCGTTGCCATCGGTGAAGCAGATCCGGTCGCCGACCATGGGTTCTCCCACCACCCGGATGACATAGTTGTCGTTCGGCCCGTGGTTCGTGGCAAGGGTGATGATCGGCCAGCCGAACACCCAGCCGCTTGGGTTCGCCACTCGGACGATTCCCACGTCGGTATCGTCGTCATTCTCGCTGTTCCACCACGGTCCGATCCGGTGAGGATCACCGTTTTGCGAACCGCGCCCATACATCATCCGTCTCTCGGCAGTGCCCGGCCGTCAGCACATATGATGCGTCATCGACACGACTGCGGACTACGAAGCTCGCCGTGCAATTGGGGGTATGAGTTGCATTGTCCCGCGAGATCCTCACACTCCCACGGAGCGGCGTGTCGCAGTTGATGTCCGGCGTGTAGTCGCATGCCGTCTCGACACCGTGTGGCAGGTGATCCGTGAACTCGACCCGGTACCGATCTGGCGCCCTGTGTGCGGCGTCAACGACTTGCCGCTCGACCTCTGTCAGCTGTCCCCGTCCCACCGTCACGGTCAAGAAGCCTGGTACCGGTTCGCTCGCGCGAACCAGCGGCTCCTGTTCCGCCGCGCGGCTCGAGCGCACGGCATCGTTTATCTCATCAATCATTGACTCCACGGCCGCCTGATCGAGAGCGGCAGGAGTGATCTCAACATCCACCCCGTACGTGGCGTAATGCTGACGGAACGCAGGTGCCATCGCTTCGTCGCTGATCGCCACCACTACCCGAGCTGAGTCTTCATGGAAGATGCGACGTCCTGAGAAGTCCGCGACCAGAGTGTTGCTGGTTTCGAACACCGTCATCGTCCCTGCCCAGGAGGCACTCTCCGCGGATGCGCAACCCTCAGCCGCTCGCCTCATCGATGAATCTCGCCTCAGGTGGTGGCGGCCCGGGCGGCGGCGGCGATGCGGGCCGCCACCTCCGCCTTCGGGGTGACCGTGGTGTCCACCACCAGGTCGTACGGGGACAGGTCGCCGATGTCGATGCCGTAGTAGGCGAGGTAGCGCTGGGCCTCGCTCGCCTCCCGGACCTCGTTCAGGCGCCGGGCCTCGTTCGGCGTGCGCCCCTCGCGCTGGGCGACCCGCCGGGCCCGCTCGCCGTCGTCGCACGACAGCCACACCCGGAACCCCTCCAGCCCCTCGTTGCGGGCGATCCACCCCGCCAGCCGCGACTCGAGGACGAC
>JBPPMI010000174.1:0-4216 GCA_051305975.1 Solirubrobacterales bacterium | reverse complement strand
TTTTTCCTCTTCTTCGCTCCGGGCCTTGCGGCGCTCGGCATATTCTTCGATGGTTCTCTGGTCCCCGCGGCTGACCGCGAGCGACCTCGGGGGCACATTCTCTCTGATTACGGCTCCGGCGCCAGTGTAAGCGTCGGCGCCGATCTCTACCGGTGCGACCAGCATCGTGTCGACTCCGACCCGCGCACCTGGTCCGACGACCGTCCGGTGCTTGTCCTCGCCGTCGTAGTTGGCGGTAATAGTCCCGGCACCCAGGTTGGCTCCGGCACCGATGTCGGCGTCGCCGACGTAGGACAGGTGCGGCACCTTGGCCCCCGCCCCGACCACCGAGTTCTTGATCTCCACGAAGGTCCCGGCCTTTGATCCGTCTTCGAGCTGTGCGCCCGGCCGCAGGTACGCGAACGGCCCGACCTGGCAGTCCTCCATCACTTCGCAGAGGACAAGGTGGGACCGGAGGACCTCGCTCCGTGCTCCTATTCCTGAGTTGACGACGGTCGAGTGCGGGCCGATCACTGCTTCCGGTCCGATCTCGGAAGCACCGCGGATCGAGGTGCCGGGTTCGATCCGGGCGTCCTTCCCGATCGAAACGTCAGCATCGATCCAGGTCGAGGCGGGATCGACGATCGTGACGCCGGCGAGCATGTGGCCTTCGAGGATGCGGCGGCGGGCTTCCGCTTCGACCGCCGCGAGGTCGACCCGGTTGTTCACCCCGAGGTTGACCGCGGTGTCTTCGGCGATGTGGACCGAGACCCGTTCCCCGCGGCCACGCATGATCGCGAGCACGTCGGGCAGGTAGTACTCCCCCTGGGCGTTGTCGTTCGTCATTTCGTCGAGGGCCGTCGCGAGCGACTCACCGGAGAAGACGTAGGTGCCCGAATTGATCTCCTTGACCTCGAGCTCGGCTTCCGTGGCGTCCCCTGCCGCCTTGGCCTCGACGATCTTCTCGACCGCGTCGTCGGAACCTCGGATCACACGGCCGTATGAGCCGGGGTCCTCGAGGATCGCGGTCATGACGGTGGCGGAAGCCCCGTCGCCGCGGTGGGTTGCGAGGAGTTCACTGATCACGGTGTCGGAAACGAGGGGCACGTCACCCGAGAGCACCAGGACCTCGGAGGATTCGCGCACCACCGAGGTCGCCGCGCGAACGGCTCCGCCGGTGCCGTCGGACTCCGGCTGGATTACGGTCTCGACTCCGTCGGGGAGGGCGTCGCCGAGGTCGCGGTTCGGGGAGACGATCACCGCGACCCGCTCCACTCCCGCCGAACGGGCAGCAAGGATCGGCCAGGTGATCATGGCGCGCCCGCAGACCGGGTGGAGGACCTTGGGCAGGCTCGACCGCATCCGCGTGCCTTCGCCCGCGGCCATGATCAATGCGGTGGTGGACCTGCCTGTCAAACGGTGCTCCTTCCAGGGTCTCCTTACTCGTTACGAATCCTTCAACTGCTTGACGCTCGAACCGATCGTCAGCAGCATGAAGCCGGCGAAGATGAAGTCGATGCCGAGGAGCAGGCCGATCGCCCAGTCCTTGGTGTTCTGGAGGTCGGCGATGATGATCAGGCCGATGATCAGCGACAGGATGCCGTTCACGGCGATCCAGCCGGCACCCCTCTCACCCCGCCTGATCAGCCCGACGGTGATCTTCATGGCGCCCATGAAGATGAAGTAGATCGCGAGGACCGCGGTCAGGAATCCGACGCTGCCGTCGGTGTTGACCAGCAGGATGACGCCGGCGACAAGGGCGACCAGGGCCCACAGGATGCGGACGATCGTCCCGCCGACGTCGTGAACCATGAACGCCGACCCGAAGATGAACACGGATGCGATCACGAGGACCCAACCGGCGAAGGTGACGACTGCCAGGGAGGCGAACAGCGGGAAAAGAATGGCGACCGCTCCAAGGATGATCAGCGTGATGCCGACCCCCTTGAAAAGACCACTGCTCGCGGACAGCTCGGCGTTAACATCGCTCTGGGATTCCATGTTCCACACTCTAGCCGCGCCACCGCGGGAATCACACGCTGCCGGCGGGTCTGAACGCTCGCGGCCAGATAGAGTCCCGGTCCTGTTCCGGGGTGGGGTAACCGGCTAACCCACCGGGTTTTGGTCCCGGTAATGGAGGTTCGAGTCCTCCCCCCGGAGTAGCTGAAGTCTTCACGGCGGCCGATACAGCATGCACATCGGATGAGTTCAGTTTCCTTGTACCGCGGCGATTAGTGGCCTGTGGGCCGGGCCGCAACTTGGTGGTTCTCTCCGCGTTCTGTAGGGTGGTCACGTGCTCGCGGGTTGGGGATGTGGGCAGCCATGGGAAATTAACTGGAGAGGAACCAAAGAGTTCATGCGCAAGCTTCTTGCTGTTCTGGGCGTCGTTTCGGCAGCCCTGATTTTCGCCCCGTCCGCCAACGCGGTCATAACCGAAGTCCTCGACGGGGATCTGACCTGTGGTGTCGTCACGACCGAGGGCAACGTCTCTTCTTCCCTCGGCCAGCGTTGGTGCGGCAGTATCCCCGCCTCCGTCACCGGACGCACCACTCCCGCGATTCCGACTCAGGAACCGGTTCCGCCGGGTAATCCCGCGAATCCGGCGGTCCGAAGTACGCACAAGACCTTCGACGGTGTGCCGCTCGACGTGAACGTGGCTTTCCCGGCCGATCCCAATCCGAGCCCTGACACCGACTGGCCCGTGGTCGGCATGTACCACGGCTACGGCGGTTCCAAGATGAACTTCAACGCGATGCAGCGGTGGCTCGACAAGGGCTACGCGGTCATCTCGATCAACAACCGCGGCAGCGGTGAATCGTGCAAGAACCAGGCTTCGATCAACGCCGACCCGACCGGCTGTGCCAAGGGTTACGTCCACCTGATGGACCCGCGCTTCGAAATCCGCGACGCCCAGGACTTCCTCGGCGAGCTGGTCGACCAGAACGTGGTCGACCCGGTCAAGATCGCCGCCACCGGCGGTTCCTACGGCGGCAGCGAATCGATGTGGTTCGGCATCCTCAGGAACCGCATGATGAATCCGGACGGAACGCTCGTCCCGTGGACGAGTCCGCTCGGCGCAAGCATGAGCACCACGGTTGCCACTCCGAACATCCCCTGGACCGACCTGCTGCAGTCGCTCGCCCCGAACGGCGACGCGCTGGACTACCTGAAGGACGGAAAGTACAACGGCAAGATGGGCATCATGAAGGAGTCCTACGTTCAGGGTCTTTTCGCGTCAGCCCGAAACGCACCGATCGGCACCGACCCCGATGCCGACCTGGCAGGCTGGTACGCCCGCCTGAACAAGGGCGAGCCGTACCCGGATGCGGTCTCCGACACAGTGGCGGAGGAAATGACCAAGTTCCATTCCTCCTACTACGGCGACCACAGCATCGTCCCCGCGCCTATGCTGATGTCGCCGGGCTTCACCGACGACCTGTTCCCGGTCGACGAAGTCCTCCGGTACTACAACCGCACCAAGGCGGAGTATCCCGGCGCGAAGCTGGGAATCTTCGCCGGCTCGTTCGGGCACTCCCGCGGCCAGAACCAGAACAACGTCAGCTCGGCGCTCCGCACCCTGGAAAACGACTGGGTCGACTTCTACATGAAGGGCATCGGCACGGAGCCGGAGTCCAACGTCGTGGCCTACACCCAGACCTGCCCGAACGGAACGGACGGGAACGGTCCGTACACGGCGGCCGATTGGGCCTCACTCGCTCCGGGTGAACTGGTGCTGAAGGACACCGCCGGCCCCAGGACGATCGCGGCCAACGGCGGCGATCCCGCGACTTCGACCCTGTTCAATCCGCTCGGTGCCGGCGTCAACGCCTGCACCACGGCGTCCGACGCGGTCGATCCCGGTTCGGCCACCTACAACCTCGACCCGGCGCCGGCCGGCGGTTACACCGTCCTCGGTGCCGCCACGGTGATCGCCAAGATCACGGTGGCGAACGGTCCGAACTCGCAGATCGCCGCGCGCCTGGTCGACCTCGCCGGCGCCGGCGACAAGACCCTGATCTCCCGTGGCTCCTGGCGCCCGGATGCATCCGGCTTCCAGGTCTTCCAGCTCCATCCCGGGGCATGGAAGGTCGAGGAGGGCCACACGGTCCGGCTCGAGTTGCTGCCGAAGGACGCCAAAGAGGCGGCGGGGGGATTCCTCACCAATTACGCACGTCCCTCCAACTCGCAGTACGCGATCACGGTCGACAAGCTCGCACTGCGAGTCCCGGTGCTGGAG
>JBPPMI010000173.1:0-3228 GCA_051305975.1 Solirubrobacterales bacterium | reverse complement strand
GAGATCATCCAGGAGCACAGGGAGGGGCTCATCGCGATCATCCCCTCTTTCGCAGGCGACGTGGCGCAGGCGCTCAGGAGCGGCGACAAGAACGGCGCCGCGGCCTCCCTCGCCGAGTACGTGAGCATCTTCGGGAAGGAGAACGTATACCTCGAGATCACGCACCATCCGAAGGTTGAGGGGCACGAGCTGCGCATGAACCAGATCAAGAGCCTGTCTCTCGAGTCCGGCGTCCCGCTCGTGGCGCAGCACGACGTGTACTACCTGAAGCCGGACGATCGCGAGGCGACGGAGGTGATGCGACGGATCGCGCACGGGAACAAGGGAGACGCGAACCAGGAGGAGGACTTCTCCTTCGTGACGGAGTCCCAGATGCGCGACTGGTTCAAGGACGTGCCGGAAGCGGTAGACGCCTCGGGAGAGATAGCGGACCGCTGCCATGTGACGATGGAGCTCGGGAGCTGGAACTTCCCTGCCGTCGTGATCCCGGAAGGCACCACGCACGCGAGCGTCCTCACGAAGAAGACCTATGACGGCCTCTCGATGCGCGGCATGGAGAAGAGCGAGGAGGTAGTGAAGCGCATCGAGTACGAGCTCGACGTCATCATCTCGAAGGGCTTCGCGCCGTACTTCCTCGCGGTGTCCGACCTCCTCGACTTCGCGAAGTCCGCCGGCATCATGTCGACCACGCGCGGCTCGGCGGCAGGCTCCCTCGTGTCGTACCTGTGCGGCATCACGAACGTCGATCCCCTGTTCTACAAGCTGCCGTTCGAGCGCTTCCTCAACCCGGAGCGCCCGAAGGCGCCGGATATCGACATGGACTTCGCCGATAACCGCAGGGATGAGATGATCGCGTACGCGCGAAGCAAGTACGGCGAGGACAAGGTCGCGCAGATCGGCACCTTCGGGACCCTCATGGCGCGCGCCGCCGTCAGGGATGTCTCGCGCGCGCTCGGCCACGCGTACCGCACCGGCGACCGGATAGCTAAGCTCATCCCGATGGGAAGCCAGGGATTCCCGATGACGATCAAGCACGCGCTCGAGCTCGAGCCGGAGCTGAAGCAGCTCTACGACGAGGACGACGACGTGCGCGAGATCATCGACCTCGCCCAGCGCATCGAGGGCTGCGTCAGGCATACGGGCGTCCATGCCGCGGGCGTGGTGATAGCGCCGACCCCCCTCTGGGAATGGACCCCGGTCCAGTTCGACCCCAAGAACCCCGAGAAGCGCATCACGCAGTTCGACATGCACGCGGTGGAGGACGCCGGCCTCCTCAAGTTCGACTTCCTCGGCATCAAGAACCTCGCGATCCTCTCGGACGCGGTGGACCGGGTGAAGGAGACGCGCGGCATCTGGATCGATATCGAGAACGTGCCCATCGACGACGCGAACACCTTCGCCATGCTCGCGCGCGGCGAGACGGAGGGCACCTTCCAGCTGAACGGCTCGGGCATGACCCGCTACCTGAAGGAGCTGCGCCCGACCACCATCCACGACATCAACGCGATGGTGGCGCTCTATCGCCCGGGCCCGATGGAGACCATCCCGCAGTACATCGAGCGCAAGCAGAACTCCCGCCTCATCACCTTCCTCGACGAGCGCATGAAGGACTATCTCGATGCGTCCTACGGCCTCCTCGTCTATCAGGACGACGTGCTCCTGACCGCGATCACGCTCGGCGGCTATTCCTGGCTCGAGGCCGACACGCTGCGCAAGGCCATGGGAAAGAAGATCCCGGCGGAGATGGAGGCGCAGAAGGAGAAGCTCCTCAAGGGCTTCAAGGAGTACGGCAAGCTCTCGGACGCGAAGGCCGCGAAGATCTGGCAGCTCATCGAGCCGTTCGCCGCCTACGGCTTCAACAAGGCGCATGCCGCCTGCTACGGGAAGGTGGCGTACCAGACCGCCTACATGAAGGCGAACTATCCCGTGGAGTACATGGCCGCGCTCCTCACGGCCGACATGGGCGATACCGAGGCTATCGCCATCTTGGTGGCGGAGGCGGACCGCCTCAAGATCCCGGTGCTCCCGCCGGACGTGAACGAATCGGGCTCGGACTTCACGGTCTCCGGAGACGAGAAGGATACGATCCGCTTCGGCCTCACGTCGATCAAGAACTTCGGCGAGGGCATCTCGCAGGCCATCATCAAGGAGCGCGAGGAGAACGGCGCGTTCATGGACCTCTCCTCCTTCCTCTCGCGGGTGGGCTCGAAGAACCTCAACAAGAAGTCGCTCGAGAGCCTCATCAAGTCGGGGGCGCTCGATATCCTGGCCGGCGCCGGCATGAGCCGCGCGCACCTGCTCGCGCATATCGAGACCATGCTCACCTTCCACCGCGAGGCGACCGCGGCACCCGCCCAGGACTCCCTCTTCGCGTTCGCGGCGCCTACCCTCCAGCTTCCGGCTACCATGGGCGAGACCTCCCTCACGGACAAGCTCCTTTGGGAGAAGGAGCTGCTGGGCATCTACGTCTCGGGGCATCCGCTGGACGCGCATACCGAGAAGACCGGCAAGGCAGGCATCACGATCGCCGAGATCAAGAACGAGCCGAAGGCCGGGCAGACCGTTATCCTGCCGGTGCTGCTCGACGAGGTCCGCACCCTCCTCACGAAGAAGGGCGAGAAGATGGCGTTCCTCAAGTTCTCCGACAAGACCGACGCCATGGAGGGCGTGATCTTCCCGAAGACGTACAAGGAGAAGGCCGACCTGCTCGAGTCCGGAAGCTGCCTGCTCGTGAAGGCGAACGTATCGGTCCGCAACGGCGAGACCTCCCTTTCCGTAGAGAATCTGAAGCGGCTGTGATCTAAGGACCGAGGAAAGGAGGGACAATCATGCCCCAGAAAGAAGAACAGAAGCAGTCGCCGATCGAACACCTGCTCGCGGACATCGTCGGCACCAACCAAGCGGACCCGGGCTATACGGCCTCGGCCACTGCATTCCACGAGCGCCTCGACGCATCTCTGCAGACGGGCGCTAAGGCCGGCCCGGCCGAAGACGACGATGCCTGAGGACAGGGACGGGTGCATCCTCAGCCTCGAGCGGCTGGTCGCGGACATGCGCCGAGAAACCCATACGCCGCTCTCGGACCTCGTGCCCGAAGTCATACTCGTCCGTATCGACCAGACGAAGCGCGCGCCGCCGATCACCGGCACCTGACACGGCGGCTCCTCGGAGCCGCCGTTTTCCTTATCACCGGAGACGCTCCGTGCTATACCTTCCGTAGACTCGCGT
>JBPPMI010000172.1:0-3683 GCA_051305975.1 Solirubrobacterales bacterium | reverse complement strand
GGAGAACGGACGGGTCGCACTGCTCAGCAAGACCCATCATGCCGCCGTGGACGGCCTCTCGGGGGCCGAGATCATGTCGGCGATCTACGACCTCACGGTCGAGCCGCGAAAGGTCGATCCACCCGATGAAGTCGAGGAAGCGACGGGCATCCCGGACGGCACCGAGCTGCTAGTCCACTGGGCCAGGTCGCTGCCCCGGTTCCCGCTCAACGTGGCGACGAGGATCAGCCGTCTGCTTCCCCACGTCGACATGGTGCCTTCGATGGTCGGTCTCCCCGGCTCGGAGAGGATCAGCCGCTCGCTTTCCAAGGTGAGGTCGACGATCAACCGTGAGGAAGACGCGACCGTGATCGAGCGGCCGCCGATCAAGGCGCCCCGTGGCCCGTACGGAGGTCTGGTCTCGCCGCACCGCATCTTCGGCATCGGCTCGGTCCCGCTGGCCGACGTGAAGACGGTCAAGAACGCTTTTGGCGTGAAGGTGAACGACGTGGTGGTCACCCTGGTGGCGGCAGCCCTGCGGGCGGACCTGCTGCGACGTGGCGAGCTACCCGAAGATCCGCTGGTGGTGCTGGTGCCGATCTCGGTCCGGACCGAGGAGCAGATGGGCACTTTCGGCAACCGGGTCTCGGGAATGATCGTGCCGATGCCGACCCACCTCGAGGACCCGGTCGAGCGGTTGATGTTCAGCCACGAGACGATGAACATCGGCAAGGAGGCCCACAACGCGCTGCCGGCCGAGGCGATGCGCGACATCTCCACTTTCATCCCGCCGGCCCTCCACGCCCGCGCGGCCCGCATGGCGACGGAACTCTCGGGCCGCTTCACCCGGCCGCCCTGGAACACCATCGTCTCGAACGTTCCCGGCCCTCCGGTCGACCTCTACTGCTGCGGCGCAAGGCTGGAAGCCCAATTCCCGCTTTCGATCATCTCGGACGGCATGGGTCTCAACGTGACGATCATGAGCTACCGCGATTCGGTCGACATCGGCATTACCGCCGACCGTGAGCAGAGCCCTGAAGTCCAAGATGTCGTCGGGATGATGCAGGACGACCTTGACCTGCTGCTCAAAGCGGCCGCAGCCGTCAACGGCAAAGCCTGACTTCGGTCTAACTGCGCGGAACCCTGGAGGTCATCACGACCGGGGTGCCTTCCTTCGGTGAGAACGTGATGTTCCGTCGCCCGACCCGCTGGGGTGCCGGCTCGGCAAGCCGGAGGTCGCAGCGGTTCAGCACTTCGGTGAGCACGACCCGCATCTCGAACTCGGCGAACGCGGCCCCGAGGCAGCGTCGGACCCCGCCGCCATAGGGGATCCAGGAATAGGTCTCGGGCGGATCGTCGAGGAACCTCTCCGGCTTGAAAGCCAGGGGATCCGGGAACGAATCCGGGCGGGTGTGGGCCATCCACATCGAAGGTGCGATGTTGTCGCCTGCTTCGAGCCGGACCCCGTCGACCTCGATCGGCTCGTCGAGGATCCGCCCGGCGATCGGAATCACGGGGCGGAGGCGCAGTGATTCGGTGATCGTGGCCCGCAGGTACTCGTCGCCGCCGTCCCGGACCTCGGACTTGAGTCGGGCGAGTGTGTCCGGGCTGCGCAGGAGCAGGTCGAAAGTCCAGGCGAGCGCGGTTGCCGTGGTCTCGTGACCGGCGGCCAGCAGGGTCATCAGCTGGTCGCGCAGCTCTTCGTCGTCCATCCGCTCGCCGTCGGCGAACTCCGCCGAGGCCAGCATCGCAAGGATGTCCTCGCGGTCTGCGAGGCCCGGGTCACTGCGAACCTCCTGGATGAGCCCGGCAAGTTCCTCATCGACCTGCGCCAGGATCGTCCTGTAGCTCGGTGGGGCGAGGTCCCGGCCGAACCGCCGCCCGACGATCGTCACCAGCTGGAGCCCGAGGGAGGCCGTGCCCTCGAGGGTCTTGCGGAGCAGTTCCCGGAGGCGGTTCAGGCGGTCGCCTTCGGTCACCCCGAAGACCGCGCGGAGGATCACTTCGAGGGTCACCGCCTGCATGCGGGTGTGGATCGGGAAGGCGGTGTCGAGGGGCCACGAATCGATCTCGGTGGTGATCGCCTGCTCCATCACCTCCTGATAGGAGCGCATCCGTTCGCCGTGGAACGCGGGCAGCATCAGCTTGCGCCGGGCGAGGTGCTCCTTTCCATCGAGCAGGATCACCGATCGGCGGCCTAGCGTCGGCTCGAGCAGGGCGATCCGAGATGCCGGGAGCGAGTTGGCCGGGTTCGCGTAGACGGACTTGACCAGTTCCGGGTCGGACACCATCACCATCGGCGCCGAGAAGCCGGTGAACCTGACGCTGAATGCCTCGCCGTAGGTCCGCCGTGCGGCCTGCATGAAAGGGATCGGCCGGTAGACCCAGCGAATGGTCTGGACGACGGGAGGGGTGGTCGGACCGGGAGGGAGGGCCATGGGTCGAATCATCCACCATCGGCGGGGTCGGCACCCGTTCCGATACCAGCCGGCTGCCGCATCGGGCCGTATCGTGTTCCGTGATGAGAACCAATCCGTATTACCTTCTCGAGGACCCGGCCGAGATCGAACGGCTGATCCGGGAGAACCCCTGGGCCACTCTCGTGTCCAGCACCTCTTCCGGTCTCGTCGGTTCGCACTATCCCGTTCTGATCGACGAAAGCCGGGAGGGGCTGGCGCTGGTGACTCACGTCGGCCGTCCGGATGAGGACGTCCACGAGCTGACTGAACACGAGTTGATGGTCATCGTCCAGGGACCGCACGGTTACATCTCACCCAGCTGGTACGGAGAGTTGATCGAGGTGCCGACGTGGAACTTCATAGTGGCCCATTTGTCCGGAGTTCCGGAAATACTGGATCCGGATGAGAACTTCGAGGTCCTGACGAAGCTGGTCGAACATTTCGAAAGTCAGGCTGAATCACCTCGCCCGCTCGATGAAAGCGAAGCCCGGCTGGCGGACGCAAGGCGGGACAGCCACGGAACCGTCGGTCTCCGGCTGGTTCCGACGAAGACCGTCGCGAAGCAGAAGATGAGCCAGAACAAGCCGCCGGAGATCATCATCAACGTGATCCGGGAGCTTGAAGGTTCCGGTCCGTACGCCAACGCTGCCCTGGCACGCGAGATGCGCCTCGCCAACCCGTCCGTCGCCGGGCTTTAGGGTGATTGACAAATGACCGAGATCACGCATGCGAACCAGCTGACCAGGGCCGAATTCAAGAAGCTGATGAGGAGCGTCAAGACCTGGCTCTGGATCGGTGGGCTTTCGATCGTCGCGGGCGGGGCCATCGGAGCTCTCGGCGCACCGGCCGCCGGAGCGATCGCCTTCCTGGTCGTATTCCTGATCGGCATCGCGGTCACCTACTTCATCGCCGACGGCAAGGCCGAAGAGGCGTTCTACGACTCGTACGCCAAGTCGCGCGGGCTCCAGCGGAATCCGAAGCCCCTCGGCCCGGCCACGCCGCTCCTCAGGAAAGGCGACAAGCGGCGTACCGACGCCCGGTTCATCGGCCAGCTCGATCCGGACTTCAAGGGGACGCTCGCCCTCTGGACCTACACGGAAGTGACCAGGGATTCCAAGGGAAACAAGACAGAGACCGACTACCCGTTCACGATCGTCGTCATTCCGCTCGACAAGGTCGCCGAGAACCTGACTGAGATGGTGGTCGAAGAAAAGGACTCTTTCGGAATCTTCAACAAGCTCGAAG
>JBPPMI010000171.1:0-9698 GCA_051305975.1 Solirubrobacterales bacterium | reverse complement strand
ATCTGAGCCAGTTCGGCGAGCAGGTCGGGCGGCATGTTGACTGCCGTCCGGGTCGGAACGTTGTAGAGCACCATCGGCAAGTCGGGCTCGGCGTTTGCGATCGCTTCGAAATGTCCGATGATCCCGGTCCGGTTCGGACGGTTGTAATAGGGGTTCGCGATCAAGCTCGCGTGGGCGCCGGCCCGGGCGCCGGCTTTGGTCAGGGCGACCGAATGACGGGTGTCGTTCGAGCCGCTGCCGAAGACGATCGTCGCTTCGTCGCCGACCTCTTCGAGGACCGCTTCGAGAAGGGCGAGCTTTTCGTCATCTTCGAGAGTCGGGGACTCGCCGGTGGTGCCGGAGACCACCAGTCCGTGAGATCCGTGGTCGACCAGGTAACGCGCGAGCTGTCGTGTTTCGGGTACGTCGACTTCACCGTCGTCGTAGAACACGGTGGCCAGGGCCGTGATTACACCTCGGATCTCGCTCACCGTTTCACCTTATCCTGCGAATGCGGGTGCGCGGCGGTCCGCCCACGGATGGGCTTCTTCGACCTGCGCCGCGACCTGGAGCAGCAGATCTTCGCGCCAGAGCGGAGCGACCAGCTGGATGCCGATCGGCATGCCTTCCGCGCTTGTTTCAATCGGGATTGAAATGGCAGGCTGGCCGGTCGCGTTGAATGCGCCGGTGAAGTTGGCGAAATCGCGGGCCTTCAGCATGGCCTCCATCGGGTCCGGACCGGTGTCGTCGAAATGCCCGAGCTTCGGCGGCACGGTGGCGAGGGTCGGGGTCATGATCAGGTCGAAACCGCCCGGGTTCGGGTCGCTCCGGTACAGACTGGCGATCATCCGGGCGAGTACCTGGTGCTGCTGGATCGCGCTGAGATAGGTCGCGCCGCTCTCCTGCTGTCCGCGCTCGGCGAGGGTCCAGGTGAGTGGTTCGACGTCATCGGCGGTGAGATCGCGGCCGACGATGATCCCGAGGGTCGTGACGGTCTGGCTCATGCCGGCAGCCCAGCGGGTGATGAAGGTTTCGTAGAGCACATCGCTGTCGTCGCCTGCCGTGGGCAGTTCCAATTCGGTGACTTCATGTCCAAGTGCTTCCAGCTTCGCGCCGGCGGCACGGGTAGCTTCGATGATCTCTCCATCGAGGACGTCGCCGGTCATCGGCTCGGTCAGCAGTCCGATCCTGAGCCTGCCCGGAGTGGTCGTGAGATCTTCGACGTACGGATGAGCCGGCGGCGGGCAGCCGTAGGGGTCTCCGGCGACCGGGCCATGGACCCAGTCGAGGATCCGGGCGGTATCGCGGACGGACTTCGAGACGACGAGTTCGGTCGTGAGGCCCGACATCGTGTCGCCGTTCATCGGAGCCTGCGAGATCCGGGCCCGGGTTGCCTTCAGTCCGAGCAGGCCGTTGGCACTGGCCGGGATCCGGATGGAACCGCCGCCGTCAGAGGCGTGCGCCATCGGCACGATGCCGGCAGCGACAGCCGCGGCCGAGCCACCGCTTGATCCGCCGGTGGAGCGGGTCGTGTCCCAAGGGTTCTTCGATGCGCCATAGGCGTCGGGTTCCGTGGTGGGAAGGATTCCGAACTCGGGAGTGCTGGTCCGGCCGATCGTGACCAGGCCGGCGTCGCGGAAGCGCGATCCGAGGTGGGTGTCGAAAGGCACCGTGAAGCCGATCTCCTTGAGGACCTTGTTGCCCATGTGGAACGGCTGTCCGGCCAGTCCGGCGCCGAGGTCCTTGAAGAGGAACGGCACCCCTCGGAACGGACCGTCAGGGAGGTCCCCGGCAGCCAGGGCCTTGCCTTCCTCGTAGAGCGGGCTGATTATCGCGTTGATCTCGGGATTGATCTCTTCGGCGCGGGCCACCGCGATGTCGGCGAGCTCGGCCGGGCTGGCTTCACCGCTCGCCACGAGTGCGGCCTGTCCGGTTGCGTCGAGACCCCTGATCTCTTCACTCATGCGAGGAGCTTCTCCAATCCGACCGTGAACCGGTCTTCGAGCTGGCCTACTTTCCTGACCGAGAGGACCACGCCCGGCATGAAGGACGAGCGGTCGATGCTGTCATGGCGGATCGAGAGCGTCTGGCCCTCGCCGCCGAAGAGGACTTCCTGGTGGGCGACCAGGCCGGGCAGGCGGACCGAGTGGATCGGTTCATGGACGTTGCCGCCCGCGGCCGTGATCAGCTCTTCTGTGCGTTCGGCGGTGCCCGACGGCGCGTCCAACTTCTTGTCGTGGTGCAGTTCGATGATCTCGCATTCGGGCATGTGCTTCGCGACCTGTTGGGAGAGGGTCATGAGCAACACGGCGCCGATCGCGAAGTTCGGGGCCACGAAGGCGTTCGCTTTGGACCTGTCGGCCGCTTCCTCCAGCTGGTCGAGGTCGAAGCCGGTCGCGCCGACCACGACGTGGACGCCTGCTTCGAGGCACTGGATCGCGTTCTTCAAGGTGGTGTCGGGCGTGCTGAACTCGACCACGACGTCGGCGTCACCCAGGATCTCCCCCAGCTCGACCCCGAGTGCGGGATCGGCCCGCCCGGTCAGTTCCAGACCTTCCGCTTCTTCGACGGCCCCGCAGACGGTCGAACCCATCCGACCGGCAGCGCCGGCTACTCCGACCCGGATCACGCGCCCAGGCGCTCGCTGACGGGTGCCACGGCGGCCTTGAAGCGGTCTTCGTCCCGGCCGACGCAGGCGGTCGAGAGGCTCTCGCCGGCATACAGCTCGGAGGCGAGCCCGTGAACGTCTTCGATCGTCACGCTGTCGACTTCTTCCAGCATCTCGTCAATCGTAAGCAAAGGCAGGTCATGCAGCGAGGAACGGGCGATCCGCGACATGCGGGCGGCGCTGGACTCGCCCGACAGCACCAGGCGGCCCTTCACGTGCTCCTTTGCCCGGCTCAGCTCGTCGGCCGAGACCGGTGTCTGCCGGATCTTCTCGAGTTCGGTGCCGATGATCGCGCAGGCTTCCTCGATGTTGTCCTCGCGGGTGCCGACGTAGATCGCGGCGACGCCGGTGTCGGTGAACTGCTCGGAGTACGAACCGACCGAATAGGCCAGGCCACGGTTCTCGCGGACCTCGCGGAAGAGGCGGGAAGAGCTGGATCCGCCGAAGATCGAGTCGAGTACGGCCATCGCGAATCGACGGTCGTCGGCCCGGTTGATGCCGGGGGCGCCGAAACACACGTGGTACTGCTCGGTGTCCTTGACCGCGAACTCGCAGCTGCCCGTTGACGACGGTACCTGCGGCTCGATGCCGGCGACATCACCGGCGGTGGCCGGATTTAGCGACTCGGCGAGGGCCACGATGGCGTCGTGGTCGACGTTGCCGGCGGCTGCCACGACGATGTTCCCGGCGGCGTAGCGCTGCCGGTGGTACTCGGCGATTTCGGGCACCGGGATGTTGGCGATCACGTCGGCATCACCGAGGATCCGGCGGCCCAGCGGTGTGTCACCGAAGATCGCGTCGGAGAGGTAGTCGTGGACGCGGTCCGACGGCTCGTCTTCGTACATCGCAATCTCCTCGAGCACGACGTCGCGCTCGGAGTCGATGTCGGGGAAGGTCGATTCGAACATCATCTCGCCGAGCAGGTTGAAGACGTCGTCGGTGTGCACGTCGAGGAACCGCGCGTGGAGATGGGTCGTCTCCTTGCCCGTTGCGGCGTTGAACGACGCGCCGAGCCCGTCGAAGCGCTCCGAGATCTCGATCGCGCTGTAGTTCGGCGTGCCCTTGAAGAGCAGGTGCTCCAGAAAGTGCGAGACCCCCGCCTGGGCGGGGGTCTCGTCACGCGAACCGGTTCTTGTCCAGAGCCCGAGGGCGACCGAGCGCACCGAGGGAACAACCTCGGTGATCACCCGGATGCCGGAATCGGTCTCTGTCAGTCGAGCGGTATCGCTCATCTTTGCTGGTGCCTAACCGCGGGAATCGCGGTCGCCACGCTCGCGACGACGGCGTCCGCCGTCACCGCCGCGGTCGCCTCCACGGCCACCGCCGCCTCCGCCGCCCTTGTTGGCGGAGAGTGCTGCGATTTCTTCCTTGGACTTGCCTGCGATCTGCGGGTCGTCGGTCATGCGCAGGCCGATGCGGCCACGCTCACGGTCGACTTCACCGACGGTGACGTCGATCACCTGTCCGGACTCGAGCACCTCTTCGACCGTCTCGACCCGGCCTCCGGGCTTGACGTTCGAGATGTGGAGCAGTCCGTCGGTGCCCTTGGTCAGCTCGATGAAAGCGCCGAACGTGGTCGTCTTGACGACCTTGGCAGCCGGGTAACGGTCGCCGATCTCGGCTTCCCTCGTCATGCCTTCGATGCGGGCCACGGCCTCTTCGACCTGGGTACCGGTCGGGGCGTAGATCCGGATCGTGCCGTCGTCCTCGACGTCGATGTCGGCTTCGAACTCCTCGCACAGGGCCCGAATGGTCTCGCCACCCTTGCCGATGACCGCGCCGATCTTCTCCTGATCGATCTTGATCGACTCGATGCGCGGGGCGTGCGGTGACATCTCTTCACGCGGACCGTCGATAGCTTCGGCCATCTTGCCGAGGATGAAGATGCGGCCCTTGCGGGCCTGCTCCAGCGCGTCGGTGAGGATGTCGAACGTGACTCCGGTGATCTTGATGTCCATCTGGAGGGCGTTGATGCCCTCCGCGGAACCAGCGACCTTGAAGTCCATGTCACCGAGGTGATCTTCGACTCCGGCGATGTCGGTCAGGACGATGTAGTCGTCGCCTTCCTTGATCAGGCCCATGGCCACACCGGCGACTGGCGACTTGACCGGAACGCCGGCCGCCTGCATCGCCATCGAAGAGGCGCAGACCGAACCCATCGACGAAGAGCCGTTGGACTCGAGCGTCTCGGAGACCGCGCGGATCACGTACGGGAACTCTTCCTGGTCCGGGATCGACG
This sequence comes from Solirubrobacterales bacterium, assembly GCA_051305975.1. Lineage (GTDB taxonomy): Bacteria > Actinomycetota > Thermoleophilia > Solirubrobacterales > 70-9 > 67-14. The sequence goes on along the minus strand of JBPPMI010000171.1, from coordinate 4,812 downwards.
GCACTAGGGCACGCTCGGCGAGCGCACCGTGTCCGATGTCGCGGCGCTTCGGGCCCCGCATGAAGCCGGCTTCGCCCACCGAGAACGGCGGGAAGTTGTAGTGGTGGAAGAAGGGCTTGCTGGTCTCGAGGCCGAGACCGTCGACCCGCATGTCCATCCGGGTGGTGCCCAGGGTGACGTTGCCGAGGATCTGGGTCTCACCACGGGTGAAGAGAGCCGAACCGTGAACGCGCGGCGAAATGTCGACCTCGCACTCGATCGGACGGATCTCGTCCTGGGCGCGGCCGTCGGGACGCTTCTTGTCGACGGCGATCGCCTTGCGGATCGTGTCCTTCTCGATGGCGTCGAACGCCTTGCCGACTTCGAGGCGCTTGGCGGCGGCTTCGAGGTCATCGGCGATGCTGCCGGTGTACTGCTCGACCACATCTTCCTTGACCTTGTCGATCGCTTCGTAACGCTCGAGCTTGCCGGTCGTGGCGATCGCGTTGACCAGAGCCTGGCCGTGCGAACCGCGGACATCGGAGAGCAGGCTCTCGTCGATCGTGTCGGACTCGATGACCAGCTTTTCCTTGCCGATCTTCTGGCGGAGCTCTTCGATCGTCGCGACGAGCTTCTTGATCTCGCCGTGCGCGATGTCGAGCGCGTCGAGGATGTCCTGCTCGGAAACTCCATTGGCTCCGGCTTCGACCATCAGGATGGCCTCGTCGGTACCGGCGACGATCAGGTCCAGATCCATCTCCGGATGATCGGCCTCGTTCGGGTTGATCACGAAGTCACCGTCGAGCTGTCCGATGCGGACGGCTCCGACGTGCTTGGCGACCGGGATCTCCGAGATGGCCAGGGCCGCGGAGGCGCCGTTCATCGCGAGGATGTCGTAGGGGTGCTCCTGGTCGACCGACATCGGGATGGTGACCAGCTGAGTCTCGTAATGCCAGCCCTTGGGGAAGAGCGGACGGATCGGACGGTCGATCATGCGGGCGGTCAGGGTGGCTTTCTCGCCGGCCCTCGCCTCGCGACGGAAGAACGAACCGGGGATCTTGCCCACGGCGTACATGCGCTCCTCGACGTCAACGGTCAGGGGAAGGAAGTCCACGTCGCGCAGACCGCCCTTGGTGGCGGTGGAAAGGACCTGGGTGTCGCCACTCTTGACGACTACCGCGCCGCCTGCCTGCTTGGCAAGCTTGCCGGTCTCGAAGGAAATCTCTTCCTCGCCTACACGCACGGATACGCGCGTCGTTTCGAAAATACTCATTCGGTTTGTTACCTCCAGCCACCCGGATGGTGGCTCTCTGTTTTCGCAGAACTCTCGTTCTCTTATCGCTGGTAAGGGTACAGCCCCAGCAGCTTCGCGGAATATGCGGATTGTGTGGGCGGCGAGCGGTGCCCGGGAACGGCCTGAGCGGCGCCTGGACTTCGTCGTTCACTCGAAGGTTCGGGAACGCACGGAAGTGCGCCCCCTTCACCTCCTTCGCTCACTCCTCGCCAGCCGCTCGCAGGCCGTCCCCGTGCACCACTCTCAACAGCGAACCGGTACGGCCGAGATCCGGGAGCCCGCGGTTGGCGGACGCAGAATCCTCTAGTCGTCTCGTGTAGGGCAGACTTTGACCGTCTCGCCGTCCTTGTCCTGAAGCTCATGCCCGGGAGTGAAGTCCGCCACGTCGGAACCCTGGACCAGATCGCAGAACGCGCCTCCGGCCCCGCGTCCTTCGGGGTCGTTCTCGAGCCCGCTTCGAAGCGAGAAAGGTGCGCCCGGAGGGCTGGCGATCTTGGCCCACTCGAGACTCGGCCCGATACAGGGAGCGTTGTCCCGGAGGACGTGCCTCCGTAACCCGCACCCCACACAGAGGTGGATCTAGATGGCTTCGACGATTGCCGCGGGCGGCGGGATGTCCAGGGGTGTGTCGGTCTCGTAGACCCACTCCACCACGCCGTCTGCGCCGATCAGGACCAATGAACGGTTGGAATGGCCCGCATCCGCGAGATAAGCGCCATAGGCGTCCGCCACGGCGCCTTTCGGCTCGAAGTCGGCCAGGAGGGTCGTATCGACCCCGAGGCTGTCCCTGAACGCCTTGTGGGCGAACGCGGAATCGACGCTGATGCCGACCAGGGTGACCCGGGCGTCATCGAGCTGGGGCTGGATCTCTTCGTACGCGGCCAGCTGGTCGGTGCAGACCGGGCTGAAGTCCAGCGGATAGAAGGCGATCAGCAGGCGGCGGCCGGCGTAATCGGAAAGTGAGACTTCATTGCCGGTGTGGTCCGGCAGGGTGAAATCGGGAGCGTTGGCCCCGACTTCGATCAATGGCGGAGGCCGAGATCGGCGACCAGGGCGCGGTAACGGTCCACGTCGGTGCGCTCGAGATACCGGAGAAGACGGCGGCGCTTGCCGACCATCATCAGCAGGCCGCGACGGGAGTGGTGATCCTTGCTGTGCTCACGCAGGTGACCGGTGAGGTCGTTGATGCGCTCGGTGAGCAGCGCGACCTGAACCTCGGTCGAGCCGGTGTCGCCATCCTTCTGGCCGTATTTGCCGATCACTTCGGCTTTGTAATCTTTCGTGAGAGTCATTCGATCCTTAAGTTTTACCGCCGGGGGAAGCCCCGTCACGGACGCTGGAAGCTAGCACAGACGTCCCTTGTCGCATCGACATCGAGCGTCATCTGCTCGATCAGGGCCTCGGCGGAATCGAACCTTTTCTCGCCCCGCAGCCTCTCGACGAAGGCGACCCGCAGGATCTGGCCGTAGAGATCGACGTCCTGGTCGAGCAGGTACGACTCGATCAGCACTCCCCTCCCGGTCTCGAAAGTCGGCCTCACCCCGATGTTCACGGCTGCGGGAAGTCCGTTCGCGAAAGCCGCATAGACCCCGTGGCCGGGATTGACCAGGCGGTCGTCGGGCACGATGTTCGCCGTCGGGAAGCCGAGTTCGCGGCCCCGCTGGTCACCTTTGACGACCGTCCCTTCGACCATGAAGGGGACGCCGAGGAACTCGCGGGACGTGTGGAGGTCACCGGCGGCGATAAGGGCACGGATCCTGGTCGAAGAAACCGCTTCTCCGCCTACCTCGACCAGCGGCACCACCCTGGTCTCGAATTCGCTGCGGCCGGCGAGCATCTCGGGGGTGCCCTTCGCCCGGGCGCCGAAGCGGAAGTTCTCGCCCACTGACACCTTTTCGGCGCCGAGCTTCCTGATCAGGATGTCCTCGATGAACTGTTCCGCGGTGATCTGGGTGAAGGCCTCGTCGAAAGCGATGACGACCATCTCCTGGACGCCGATCCCGTCGAGCACGTCACGCTTGATGCCGAATGGCATCAAGAGCTTGGGGGCGGCCGGTGGGTGGAGAACCTCGAGCGGGTGCGGATCGAAGGTCAGGACCGTGTCGGCCCCCTCGATCACGGCCCGGTGCCCGACGTGGACGCCGTCGAAGGTCCCGATCGCGATGTGGCGTGGCCGGTGCCCGGCGTCCGCGAGGGCGGTGACCTTGATCATCCCCGGGGCTCCAGCACGACTTCGGCCTTCAGTTTGTCTCCGATTCGGGTCGCCACGGCCGTCAGGTTATCTCCGTTGACGAGCAGGACCGGTTCACCTTCCGGAAGTGAATCGTCGGCCTGCAGCGTCTGGCCGTACCCGACGGTGACCGCCTGGTCCGGCGTTATGTCCAGCCGGGGCAGGAACGAGAGGGCTTCGAGGGGAGTCAGGACGTCGCCTGCCCGGTCGATGCCGATCGGCCCGACCGCGGTCCGGCGCAGCTCCTCGCAGTAAGCGTCGCCGAGGGTCTCGATGAGTGTCCTGACGTACGTGCCGGAGCTGCATTCCACCTCGAATGTGGCCCGCTCGCCGTCGCTCTCGAGGAGATCTGCCCGCAGGACGTTGACGGTCCGCACCGGCCGGTCGGCATCGTCTTCGCCGCGGTGAGCCCGCTTGTAGAGCCGTTCTCCGTCAACTTTTACGGCTGAAGTCATCGGCACCATCTGCTTGACCTCACCCGTCGGCAGTGAGAGTTCGTCCGGAAGGACGCCGGTTTTGGTCAGTTCGCCATCGCTGTCACCAGTCGTGGAGGTCCACCCCAGCCGCGCCGTTGCGACATAGGTTTTCGTGAGGCCGAGCAGGTACTTCTGCAGCCTCGTGGCCCGGCCAAGGAGGATGGTCAACACTCCTGTCGCGAACGGGTCGAGGGTGCCGGCGTGGCCTACCTTCCCCCCGCGTTCGCGCCTGACCTGCGCAACCACGTCGTGCGACGTGACACCGGCGGGTTTGTCGAAGACCAGGATTCCCGGGTCTTCAGTCTTCAGGCTGTTCCCCGAGCGCGCCACAGAGTTCGTGCACTATCTCTTCGAACTCGAGTTCGGTCGAGCATCCCGCAGCGCGCACATGACCTCCGCCACCGAAGCGGCGCGCGAGGGCCGAGACGTCGGTGTGGTCGTCGCCCGCCCGCAGGCTGATCTTCCGTGCCGCGCGGCCGCGGCTTACCTGATCGCGCACCACGGCGGCGACCCGGATTCCGTCGACCGCCCGCAGGTGGTCGATGATCCCTTCGGTCATCTCCTCCCCGGCTCCGACTTCTTCGTAGTCCTCGGCGGAGATGTAAGTGGTGATCAACTGGTCGTTGCAGCGCAACTCGATCTTGTCGAGGGCGCGGCTCAGCAGCCGGAGCTTCTCGATCGGCACGCTTTCGTACAGGCGGCGGTTGACGTCATCGATGTCGACTCCGGCGCGGACCAGTTCGGCAGCGACCTCGAGGGTTCGGGCGCTGGTGTTGTCGTACATGAACTTGCCGGTGTCAGTGACGATTCCGACGTAGAGCGCCCTGGCGATC
>JBPPMI010000170.1:0-9647 GCA_051305975.1 Solirubrobacterales bacterium | reverse complement strand
CAGATCGAGAACCAGAGCCTCAAGAAGCTCCAGAGCCTCAACGAGGCCCAGAAGCTCCGCGAAGCCACCTGAGTTTCGTTTAGTTCATAGAAGCATCCGTGAGCCGAAGCTTTTTAGCTTCGGCTCATGTCGTTAACGGCCGGGATAATCCTCACGTCGATGCTCGCCGTGGTGTCCGTTACGGACATCCGCCGCCGGGTGATCCCCAACCGGGCCCTATCGGCCGCTGTGGCGCTCTGGGTGGGGGTCGAGGTCTGGACGGGGGGAGAGGGCGCGGCTTCGGCCCTGCTCGCCGCGGCCGTCATCGCTTCGCCCCTGCTGGTGGCGGCCCTCGTCCGGCCCGAAGGGATGGGCATGGGTGACGTCAAGCTGGTGGCGGTGATTGCCCTATATCTGGGCTGGGGAGCGTGGGTGGCGTTACTCGCGGGACTCTTCCTGGCCGGCCTGACCGGCGTCCTCGTATCGCTCGGCAACCGGCGTCATCCGGGGGAGACAACTCTGCCCCTGGCACCGTTCCTGGCGGCCGGAGTGATCATTTACCTGATTCCGCTTCAGTAAGTGAAGCCATGTGCCTATACTTGTTGAAGTGAACTTTGGCTCGGCCGCTGGTCCTTAGACCCGGTGGCTTCCAACGACAGCCAGGTCACCACATCAATGAGCGCAATCGACAACGCAGAATGCCCCGTCTGTCGCACGGCTGACGTAATCGCCGGCAAATGGACCCTCCTCGTGATTCGCGACCTGGCCAGTGAGAGCCAGCGTTTCTGCGAGCTGGAGCGGTCGCTCGAAGGCATCAGCCCGAGAACCCTCTCGCTCCGCCTCCGCACCCTCGAGGAGCAGGGAATCGTGGAGCGCCAGACGTTCCCGGAAGTCCCGCCTCGCGTGACCTACGCCCTGACCGACAAGGGCCAGGACCTCGTCCCGTTGATCGACGGGATGCGCAAGTACGGAATCGAGTGGCTCGACGCAGACGAGCCGGCCGAAGCAGCCGTCACCGCCTGACCACCGACCCGATCCAGATACCAACGAAATAGTCGTTGTTATCGGTTCTTCACCGGGCTCTGCCTGGCGAACTGCTGCGGCTTGGGTTGGGCCTTCAAATCGAACTTCACCCAAGGTTCTTCCCAGCTATTGCCGCTCCAGCAAGTGAGTCCAGGGTAAGCGCTGTCGTCGGCCTGTTTGATCCGGTACCTCCCCGACAGCCTCTTTCCGTCGAATTCTCCATCGATGTCTTCGATCATGACTATCGATCCGCCCTGCCAGTTGCGCCAGGCGGGATCGGAGCGGAACCTGAACTTGCCCGAAGGCTTGACCTTGATCTTGTCCATCTGAATCGGGAAGGTCTCATCTTCTCCCGCGCACTTGAGCTGGATGTTGAACGCGGCTTCCGCCCGGACTTTGCCAATCCGGCTGACCCGCATCGACAGCCCCGGAGCTTCTTTGACGAAATCGTCGATCCGCGGTCCTTTGGGGCCGGGGTCCAGCCGGTCTTTCCCGGTCCCGCCGAACAGCCGGTCGAGACCGGATCGGCCGAAGAGGTCATCGCGGCCGATACCGCCGAAGAGCTGATCGTCACGGCCTCCTCCGTCGAGGAAGTCACGACCGGGACCACCGTCGAGCCGGTCGGCCCAGCCTTTCCCAAGGAGATGGTCCTCTCCCGATCCGCCATCAACACGATCGGCAGCTGGTCCGCCGCTGAAGAGATCGTCTCCCGAACCCAAGTTGGCCCGGAGTCCATTTTGGTAGTTGACGTCGACCTGGTCGTCGCCGGAACCCGTGCAGATAATCGAGTCTCCGGAAGTCTTTACGACGTCATTGCCCCGGCCGGTTGAGACGACGTCGCCGTAGCTGAAGATCTTGTCGGCCGTATTCGAGCCGATGAAGTCCACTGGCTTGCCTTGGCATTTGGGCCTAGACGCGTTCCCGGAATCGAAGCGGGCCAGGGTGAACCTGAACGAAGATGCGGAAGGCCCGATTCCGGCAATGGCGAAGGTATCGGCGCCGGTGGGGATCACTTTCGCGCCGGGAACAGCCACTCCGAGAGTCGACGTCTTGATAAGCGGTCCCTTCCAGCCGGCTGACAGGCCATCCCCACCGAAGGTCGGATCAGGGTGCCCGTCAGGCAGGAGTCGGGCGGCGTATCCGGACGTGCCACGGCGAGCCTTGCCGTTGCGCTCGTCTTTGGCACCCTCGAGGCCACCGGAAAGGAGAATCCGTTCCGAGCTGTCGACGGCGATTCCGGTGATGTTGAAAGACCTGAAGTGAGGCAGGTAAGAAGTGAGGTCTCCCACACTCGGAAAATGCGAGAAGGCCCGGAAGCTTTCGTCGAGTTCACCATCAGACTTGAATCTCAAGAGCAGACTGCCGGCCCCGACGATTGTCCGTCCCGCCGAATCCGTGGCGATCGCTCCGCCATCCGCCGCCAGGTTCCCGCCGCCGTAGAACTGGCTCCAGTCTCCGCGGTACGAATAGTCAGGATCGCCTTGCGCATCGATTTTCCTCAGGCTCAGATTCGCGCCGTACGGGGGCTCTGAAGGACGATCTCTGAGGACTAGAGCACTTCCGTCATCCTGAATAAGTGCCTGAAGTCCGGCTCCGTCCAATGCCAGTGCTTTGGCGCCACCGGGGGCGATGGGAGCCTCGGGAGTTCCATCCGCTTCGAGGGCGATGAGCATCGTGTTGTTGCACCCCCGGTAGAACAGATCGCAGTCGTAGAAAGTTCCGATCGCGCGGATCCGCCCGTCTGGCAGCTCCTTCATGGCGCGGAATTCAGCTCGCCGCGTGTCACCTTCGCCCGGTTCCGTCATCTCGTCGCTCAGCGACGTGGGATTGAACGTGAACGAGCTGGCAGTACCGAATTCCGAGTCGGGCGTGCCGTCCGCGTTGAGGCGGGCGATCAGGCCATTGCTTCCGGACCGGCCGGCCAGGAGGATCTTGCCGTCGTCCTGAATGGCAACCGAGTCCCAGCTTCCCGATCCGCCTTCGACCGTTCCGCCTGTGCCGAACGAGGAATCAAGCGCGCCGTTCTCCAGGTACCGGGTGACAAGCTGCTTCGGTCCTGGGGAGCCGTAACCGGCAACCACGAGCTTGCCATCGGTCTGGCGGACCACGGAGTTCGGGAACTGGTCAGTCCCGGATCCGAACTGTGGGCTGGAGACACCTGCCGTGCCGAAGCTCTGGTCGAGGTCTCCGGGGGCCGCGGCGGCTGGTCCGGTGAAGGCGATAGCTAACAGCATCGCGGCAAGTCCGGATCTGAATGCGGTTGACAGGTGTTTAGTTGACAAGCTCGGCCTTGAACTTGACCACCGGGTTGGAGTAGCTCTCGCCCGTCGAGCATTTCAGTGGCCCGTTCTTGTTCTCGCTCTCAGAACGGGATTTGAAGAGGTAGGAACCCCAGATGTTTCGGCTGCGTATTTTCGCCCGAAGTCTCATGCGGTAGATCGTGTCCGATTCGCTGCTGAGTTCGAACCCGAATGCACCGTTTCCATCAGCCTCGAGAGGTCCTTCGGGGGTGTACGCACCCCAGCCGTCCGGCCAATTCTTCGGTCCACCGGTACAGGTCCGGCGGTCGCGCAGCGACGCGACATAGACCTGCCGGCCGTTGACTGCGAATGTGATTCTCAGGTCATCCGACCGGTACGTATAGATGGTGAATCTGGTGGGATCGACCGTTTTGGCTTTGAACGGCTCCCACAGATTCTTGAGGGACTTGCCACTGGAGCACGTGTAGTTGACGGAGAAATGATCGGACTCGACCATGCCCACCCGCCCACTCACGTTTCCATTCTCAGAAATCCGGCCCTTGATGTCCGTGAACTCGGCGCCAACGTGAACCTTGCGCTCATCGGCCGGGGCGATGTGACGGAACTTCCCGGTCTGGGGATCGACCTTTGTGAAGACGCGCCCTTGCGCGCGTTTCGTCGTCTTGCCGCAGTCGAGCTTCATCGTCACCAGGATCTCGAGTCGGTTGTCGTCGCGATCGATATCCGTTCTTACCGTCCCGAGCTTCCCTGAGTAATCGAAGTCCAGGACTGTCGCTTGTCTTGCGTTTGCCGGACCTGGCAGGGAGCCGAGCAGGAACATGGTGGCAGTGATCGAAACGACTGAAACGAGTTTCCCGAAGCGATTCATGACTTCCCCTTGATCCACGTAAGGTCCCCTCGGCGGGTGACTGGTGACCTCTAAACCCCGGGTTTCGAGAAAAGGTGCGCAGGGCTGCAGAAAAAGCGGTCGGGGAACTGCAAACAAACCTGCAGTCGCAGGATGCGGGGCAGGAGGCGGCAATTAGCAATACATGCACGATCCCGTACTCGACGAATCCCTGAAGCGGCTTGCAGCCGAAGCTTCGACGCGTTTCACCTCGCTGGTTGCGACCGGCGACGAGATCCCGTTCGACGTCGCCGAGAACAACGGGGACAGCTCTCATTTCTACCGCTATGTGCCGCTGACCTCGCGTTACATCGCGGCACACATCGATGAGCTCAAGTCACTGCCTTCGTACGGTCCCGCCCGTGGCGCCGTCGCTTCGTCGCAGGTCGCCGCTCCTTACCTCGAGTCCCGGGGCATCCCGGTCCCGTCCGATCCCGACCGCCGCGCCGAGGAGATGCTGAACGTCTTCATCGGCAGCCTCTGGGAAGGCACCACCGAATTCTCGCTCGACATCAGCCGCGTCGAAGCCGCACTCGAATCACTCGAAGTCGAAGCCCGTGACGTCCACGAGGCCGACGTCCTGCTCGTGCCGCTGGTCGGTTTCGAGATGAGCCCGTCCGAGATCGAGCTGAGCAACGGACTGAAGATCGTCCGGTCCGACTCGGTCGACGCCCCGCTCGAAGCGATCTCTTCAGAAGGAACCGACCGCAGCGCCTGGCAGCCCGCCTTCCTGGCGATGGCTCCGCTCGGTGAGTCGAACGAAGGCCCGAAAGCGGCCATCGAAAAGCTTCACGGACTGGTCCGTGCCCTCCGTCTGTTCAAGGAAGGCACCGTCGGGCTCGGTCCGTTCGCCTTTGCCCCCGTCGGCGACGAGGCCTGGCGCCGCGTCGAGACCGGAGCCGCACCGCCGCGGCAGGGCAGCTACTTCCTGATCGAGTCCGAGGTCAGGAGCCTCGACGAGTTCACCCAGAGGCTGGTCGAGGACACGCCCCAGAACGAAGCGATCGACTTTGCCGAGAAGCGCTTCCAGTTCGGCTGCGAGCGCAGCCGGCCGGTCGACGCGCTCTGCGACCACCTGCTGGCGATCCGCTCCGCGCTCGGCGGTGAAGGTGTGATCGACGCGCCCCTGGCTGCCCGTGCCGCCGCGCTCATCTCCGGCAAGGCCGAAGACGAAGCGACGCGCCGGCGCATCGAAACCGCTCTTGACCTCGAACAGGCTCTGATCAACAACGAAGAAACGACCATGATCGGCGGCGAGTCGTCCAGTTACCTCTCCGCCTGGGTCGAGGACTCGACCCGCACGATCCTGCGTGAGGCCGTGCTCGGCAAGTACGAGACGAACCTCAATGTCGTCGCCGAGGAGACCCTGATCACCTCCGGGATCCAGGCCGGCGAAGGCAGCATCGGCCAGCGTGGCTCCACCACCGAGTGGGACACGATCCCGGAGCCGGCCCTCGAGCCCTCCGACGCCGAGGACCAGATTCCGGCCACCGCCGAAATTCATGTCTTCAAGCCCCGAGTAGTTGAAAATTTCGGTCCGGAAGTGGAGGCAGGGGTTGACCCCCTGTTCGGATCGGTTCCTGAGTTCGAACCCGAAGCGATTCCCGGCGAGCCGGCGAGCTACGAGCCGATGCCGGAGATCGAAAAGGCGCTCGGTATCGAGCCCGGTTCGACGGAGCCCGGTTCGACCCGTCTGCTGGAGCCCGTCCCGGAGCCCGGCGAGATCACGGTCTCGGCTTCGGACGAGATCGGTTCGACCCTGCGTGAGGACTGGCTGGAACAGGAACGTGCCGGCGACACCCTTTCGTGGCCTTCGCATGCGATGGACGGACTCGACTCACTGCGTCGCAAGGAGCACGGCGATCCGCCGCGCAAGTTCTTCCCTCAGCCCGAGGCGACCGAATGGTCCGTCTCCGAGCTCGAGTACCGCCGCAACAGGCCTTCCTAGCTAACTGGTAGCCAGCTTGACCCTGGTCTCTTCGTCGGCGAAGAGGTACTCGTTGATGACCGACAGCCCTTCGATGTCGTGGACGTCGGTGTCGAGGTAGGGGACCCGGATCACCGGTTCGTCGTCGGTGAGGCTCTCCCGGAGCCGTGAGATGTTCTTCTCGTCACGCAGCGCGAGCTGGTCGTATTCGATCAGGGTGCGCGCGACGGCTTTCGCCAGGCCATCCCGTTCGAGTTCCGGTTCGAGCTTCTCGGTCAGGGCCCCGATCTTGGGGATCTTCGTGCCGAGCCGGTACCGGACCCGGTTGACCACGGCACCGCCGAAGTTCATGTCGCTCTCCATCAGTTTCGAGTGGAAGAAGACGGCTTCGTCCACCTGGTCGCTCTGCGGTCCGCAGACGATCACGAAGCAGGTCTCTTCGTCGGCGAGGAGCGCACTGACCCGGTGGGCCCGGTCCTGGAAGCCGTCGATCATGCCGCTGAACGCGGTGAAGAACTCGGACAGGTCGGCGAGCAGGTCGAACCCGACCAGCCGCTTGAGGACCGAAAGGGCGACCCCCGCGCCACGCCCGGCGACCTTCGCGGCGAAACCGGACGGCTTGATGAAGATCTGGAGCGACTTGCCTTCGATGAACTGGGTCAACCGGCTGGGCGCGTCGAGGAAGTCGAGAGCGTTGCGGCTCGGCGGGGTGTCGAGGACCAGGAGGTCGAAGCGGCCCTCGCTGTGGAGCTCGAACAGCTTCTCCATCGCCATGTATTCCTGGGATCCGGCCAGCGCGCCGGAGATCTGCTGGTAGATCCGGTTGTTCAGGACCCGGTCCCGGGCCTCCGCGTCCTCGGCGTGGCGGGCGACGAGGTTGTCGAAGGTCTCCTTGGCGTCGAGCATCATCGCCCAGAGTTCACCGCCGTTGCCATTGCCGGCGTGTTTGGGGATCAGCTTCGGGTCGACCTGGGTCGCTTCGTTGCCGAGCTCCTCCAGGCCTAGCGAATCGGCCAGCCGCTTGGCCGGGTCGATAGTGAGCACGCAGACCTTGTGGCCCCGGGCGGCCATGCCGAGCGCGATCGCCGCCGAAGATGTCGTCTTGCCGACGCCGCCGGAGCCCGCACAGATGCAGATCCGGTTGCCTTCGAGGACGTCTTCGATCGACGACATCTAGGAGATCTCCTCGGCGAGCTTGCGGGCGCAGCTCAGGTCGATCTCCGGCTTGAAGATGAATGGGAGGGTGGAGACGGGCGCTTCGACGAGGCCTTCGAGCCGTTCCAGCTGCTCCTTCTGGGAGGCGGTGCGCGAACACTGCGAGATCGCGGCCTTGCCGGCGGCCCGGACTTCGTCGTCATCGCTCTTCTTGAGGCGCTTTATCTCCTTGAGGTCGGCGCCCGAGAAGCTCTCGTCGTAGAGCCCGTTCATGATCACCCGGTCGACGGCCACGTTGACGTCGTCGTTCAGCTGGTCCTCGAGGTTCTTCGTCTCGTTGACCGGCATCTCCTCGGGCAGGGAAACGATCACCGTGCCGGAGTGCTCGTGGTCGTTGATCATCTCCTGGAGCTGAGTCGCCTGAGAATGGACCGGTCCGACCCGGGCGATGTTGGCGAAGGTGCGAGGGCTCTGCAGATAACTGATGCCGTGTCCGGTGGCGGGGAGGTCGACGATCACCAGGTCGTACTTCCGGCCATGCTTGACCTTCCGGTCCAGCTGGGCGAGCTCCCAGATCTTGCCGATCGTGACCAGCTCGTTCAGGCCCGGTGTAGCGGCGGCGAGATAGGTGAACATGCGGCTCCGGAACAGCAGATCCCGCATCGCCTTCACCTTCAGCTGGAGCAGCACGTATTCACGCATGGAATCTTCGGGATCGATCGATATCGCCCAGAGGTCGTTGGCCATTTCGACCTCCTTGAAGCCGACATCGGCCTGCCTGAAGATGCGCGAGGCGTTCTCGGTCGAAGAAACCTCGACCACGATCGCGCGCTTTCCTTCAAGCGCAGCGCGGATTCCGAGCGCTATCGCGACCGTAGACTTGCCGACGCCACCCTTGCCGGTGACGAAGAGCACGCGCTTTTCGAGGAAATCGAGGATTGGACCATTCAACCCGATTTGGCCCCCGGACAAACAGCAGAGCAGGAAAAAGGCCTGTTCATGCGAATAACGGGTCCAAATGCGAATCCTTAGCCGCAAGAAAGAAGTCCGCGAGAATTCCGCTCCCGAAGAGGAGCCGGCTCCGCAAGACGACGTCGACTTCGGTACCGCCCCGGAAGCACGGCACGACGATGTCGACTTCGGGACCGCCCCGGAGGCCCAGCAGGGCGACGATGTCGACTTCGGCACGTCCCCGGAACAGTCGGCCACCGAGACCACTCCGGCCGAGGAGACCGAACCCGCTCCGCCCGTCGAGGAGGAATTGGCCAGCATCGAAGAAGATGCGGCCGCCGAAGAGAGCGAGATCCGGATGAAGGCATCCGACCTGCTCGCCCCGACCAAGCGCGACATCGAATCGCACATCAAGCCGATCCCGGCCCCGGTCCCCACGGACATGGCCGATGTCATCAGTTTCGCCAACCAGAAGGGCGGGGTGGCCAAGACCACTTCGACCCTGAACATGGCCGTCGCGCTCGCCGAGCTCGGCAACCGGGTCCTCTGCATCGACCTCGACCCCCAGGGCAACCTGACCATGAGCCAGGGCATCGACCCGGACAAGGTCGAGTTCAGCATGTACGACGTGCTGGTCAACGACCTGCCGATCTCCGAGGTCATCAGCCACCGCGAGATCGACATTGCCGTGGCTTCACTCGACCTGGCAGGCGCCGAGATCGCCATGAGCACCAAGATCGGCCGCGAGCGGTCACTCGAGAAGGCCCTCAAGGAAGTCCACCCCGACTACGACTACATCTGCATCGACACGCCGCCGAGTCTCGGTCTGCTCACCATCAACGCGCTCACCGCGTCGAACAAAGTGATCATTCCGGTCCAGTGTGAATACCTCTCGATGCGCGGCCTCGTCCAGCTCCAGTCGACCCTCAAGATGATCCAGGAGAACCTCAATCCGAACGTCCAGATCGAAGGCATCCTGCCGACGATGTTCGACTCCCGGACGCTCCATGCCCGCGAGGCCGTTTCGATCCTCGAGGAGAACTTCGGCGACCTCGTTTTCAAGTCGCGGATCCGCAAGGCGGTCAAATTCGCCGAGGCGCCGGTGCGAGGCGCTAGTGTCCTCAAGTACGATCCCGAAAGCCGTGCGGCTTCTTATTACCGAAACTTGGCCGAGGAGGTCTTGAAGAATGGCTCGTCGTAAGAGAGCGAGTATGCGCGAAGGTCCCCTGGCGGACCTCTTTCGCTCTACAACCGACGACCCGGGCACCGAACCGCCCGAGTTCGAGCCGCGTGAGGCCCAGGCCGCCGCGGACGCACCGGCGGAGACCCCCGACGCCCAGTCCGAAGAGACCCGCGTCTACGACGAGGGCAGCGAATCCCGCGCAGAGGAACCCTCGTCTCACATCCCCGACCCGTCCGCTTCCGGCCGTTTCGGAAGAAACGATCCGGTAACCGCGAATCCCGG
>JBPPMI010000169.1:0-3869 GCA_051305975.1 Solirubrobacterales bacterium | reverse complement strand
ACGACGCTCCGCTTCAGCTGGAGATTCGTCCGCAGGCTCGGGAGCAGCATCGGCCAGCCGCCGCTCTTGATGCCGAGCTGTTTCGAGACCGTCTCGACGACCTCTTCGGCGCGCGAGCCGGCGTAGGCCGCGGAGTCGAACGTGTCGCGCGGCGCGGTCAGCAGGAAATGGTCGATCAGTTCGTCGAGTTCCCGGCGTTCGGCACCCTCCACCTTCGCGAGGAAGGGTTCCGGATCGGTTTCTCCCCGGCCCGCGGCATCGCGGTAAGCGGCGAGCAGTTCTTCTACCCTCCGCTCAGACATCAGCCTGCCATCCCGAGTTCGCGGCGGAGTTCGTCACGGAAGCGCTTGTAGATCTGGTCGGCATTGGCGTCGGTCATCGGTTTGTCGAGTTGATGTTCGCCGTCATTGATCATTTCCGCGACTTCCTTGGACTTGAATCCCTGGATCCGAAGCTCAACCACATCCTGATGGACCGGCGTCATCTTCGCCATCACCGCCGAGATGACCATCTTCACTTCGGTCTCCCCCGAGTCACCCGGGTTCGAGGGAAGTCCGGTCCGGCCCTCGGGGTCGTCCGCGTCGTAGGCGACGTCCTTCTTGGCTTTTCCGGCCTTCTGGTTGAATTCGAACGACCGGCGGACCGCCATCGTCTTCATCAGGTTGACGAACTGGCCGACGCTCTCGCCGTCAAAGCTGGATGTGATGACGTTTTCCATGACTTTTGCCGCTACGTCTTCAGCGTCCTGCCGGTTCCCCTTGAGGCGTTTGCCGATGAAGACCGTAAGCCAGCCCAGACGGCCATAGACCAGGATGCCGAGCGCCTCGCTGACGGCGTCGGAATCACCGGCATCCCGTGCCAGGACGACGTATGCGATGACGTCGTCATCGCTAAGCGCCTGGGTCTCGGATTGGGATTTGCGCCTGAATTTCAAGCATTCCTCGTGAACGTCTCGCAGAATCGGGCCGTTCTGACAGTTCCGGCCTCCCCGTAGGAAGCCAAGATACTAGGGTCGGTGGATCAGTCCTTCCGCTTCCGACATCGCCGTCTGGCCCACCGCCGAGGTGAGCGCCGAACATCGGGCTTCGTACGCCGGGGCCGAGCCGGAATCGTTCTGGCTGTCCGGCCCGCGGCCGGCGCCGAGACCCCCCGTGGAGGGCGTGGTCGACGCGGACCTGCTGGTGGTCGGTGGTGGCCTCACCGGCCTCTGGGCGGCGGTGCGTGCCGCCGAACGAGACCCTGACCGGTCGGTGGTACTGATCGAACGGGACACGATCGCGATCGGCGCGAGCGGCCGGAACGGGGGCTTCATGTCTTCCTCCCTGGTCCACGGGATCGGCAACGGCATGGCCCGCTTCCCCGGCGAGGTCGAGAACCTCGAAAAGCTCGGGCTCGAGAACCTCGAAGAGATCAAGGCGACGATCCGCCACCACGGCATCGACTGCGATCTGCTGTCACCGGGAGCGATCGAGACCGCGATGACCCCCGGGCAGCTCGAGGAACTCAGCGGTGTCCCCGAGGAGCTCCGGCGCTTCGGCCACGAGGCCGTATTCCTCGACGGCGAGCAGATGCGCTCGGAAGTCAACTCACCCCTCTTCTCCGGCGGTCTCTGGCAGAAGAGCGGCGAGTGCTCGGTCGACCCGGTCAAGCTGTGTGACGGCCTGGTCAACGTCGCCGAGAAGCTCGGCGTCCGGATCCACGAAGAGACCGAGATGCAGTCCCTTCGCCGGGCGGGAGCCGGGGTCGATGTGGCCCTTGACAATGGCGGCACGGTCCGGGCCCGCCGGGTGCTGCTGGCGACGGCCGCCTACCGCAGCCCGGTCCGGGCGATCCGGTCGAGAGTAGTTCCCGTGTTCGACTACGTGCTCGTGACCGAGCCGCTGACCACCGCCCAGTGGGACGCGATCGGCTGGAAGAACCGGCAGGGGCTTTCCGACTCTTCGAACCGGTTCCACTACTACCGGCCGACCGCCGACGGCCGGATCCTCTGGGGCGGCTACGACGCGATCTACCACTACGGCGGACGGGTCGACGAGCAGAACTACCAGCGCGACGAGAGCTTCGCCGGCCTTGCCCAGCGGTTCTTCACCGCCTTCCCCCAGCTGGAGGGACTGAAGTTCACGAACCGCTGGGGTGGCGCGATCGACACCTGTTCACGCTTCTTCGCTTTCTACGGCCTGTCGATGGGTGGTCGGGTCGCCTACGCCGTCGGCCACACCGGCCTCGGCGTCGGCGCCAGCCGCTTCTCGGCCGGTGTCGCCCTCGACCTGCTCGACGGCCGCGCAAACGAAGTCAGCGGGACCGCCTACGGGTCGAAGAAACCTTTCCCTTTCCCGCCGGAGCCGCTGCGCTGGGCGACTATCCAGTTCACCCGTGGCCGCCTGGCCGCCGCCGACCGCAAGGACGGCAAGCGGGGGCTGTGGCTGCGAACCCTGGACCGCTTCGGCCTGGGCTTCGATAGTTAAGGATCGGGTCCTGAAGTCTTGATCCACGCTTCGCGCGGATCAAGGCGGCGAGACCTTAAGGGGACAGCTTCGCGGCGGCCTTCGCGAGTCCTGTCGCCTTGATCGAACCCCAGCCCGAGGCCGCGTCGTACCCCTTCAAGGCGTCGCAGCAGCCGAGCGGACTGCCGCCGCCCTGTGCCACCGGGATCGCCGCGCCGGTGTCGTTGTCCCCCTGGAAGACATCGCGGAAGACCGAACCCGCCGACTTGCCCTTGCCGAACTTGTAGAGAAGCGGGTTGGCGAAACCTATCGGCTTCTTCCCCGCCCTCTTCGCTTTCTGCGCGAGCAGCACCAGGCCGGCCGCGGTCAGCGGGGTCGCGGCGCTGGTGCCACCGACCCCCTGCCAGCCGCCACCTGGCAGGCCCTGCGGGGTGCAGCCCGATCCCGCTTCGGTAGCCGAGCAGTAGATCGCGTACCCGGGGACCGAATCGGCCACCGCGGCGACGTCCGGGACGACTCTCGTCAGTCCGTAGTTCCGGAATCGTCTGGTGCCCTGCTGGTACCAGGGGCGTTTAGTGGCCAGGATGCTGAATCCGCCGCCTCCGCCGAACGGGCCGAGGGAGCCGTCATTCCAGACGAACTCCTGGCTGATCCCGTTCTGCGGGTTCAGCACCAGATTGGTGCCGCCGACAGCGGTCACGTACGTGGAACTCGCCGGGTCACCGACCGCGGCGACAGGAAGCGTCTTCGAGTTGTCGTCGAATGAGCAGCCAGCGACGCCGTTGTCACCGGCAGCCACCAGTACCGAGATGCCGGCACCTGCAGCGACCGCGAAGATGTTGTCGAGCCCGCGGCGGAACTGCATCTGCCGGTAGAGGTTCGGCTCACAGGAGCCGAGGGAAATCGAGATCGCAGCCGGTTTCGCACCCGGCTTACCAAGCGCCTCGCCGACCGAAAGCATCAGCTGGACCTCCGCCCCGCCCCCTTCGTACACGTCGATGCTCTTCAGCTTTGGGGCGACCGCGCTGATCACGGAAAGGTCCAGCGTGGTTTCGGCCCCCGGAGGCAGAGGTTTCTTGATTCCGACCGGAACGACCTTGGTCGGCGGAATGTTCATGCCAAAGCACGTGCCGAAGGTTTCGAGGTCAGACCGTTTGAAGCCGTCGATCTCGACCACGGCGATGCGCATGCCCTGGCCCTTGAAGCCCTGCTGGTGGAGTTTCGAGTACCCGTAGGCGTCGAGGTACTGGTTCGGGGTGAACGGTTCCTGGCCGGCCGGGCGGTTACCGGACTGGCCGGAGGCGCAACCTTCCGCAGTCCCGCTGTGAGGACGGGCCGAACTGTCCCCGGGGAACGGGCTGCCCGAAGGCTGCGGCGGGTAGGGGGTCGCCAGGGACCTGAACTTGTCCGGGTCGGTGTCGAGGA
>JBPPMI010000168.1:0-13944 GCA_051305975.1 Solirubrobacterales bacterium | reverse complement strand
CGGATTCGACCGAAATGGTGTTCCTCGAGCTGGTTTAGTACTCCGGTTCGGTTTCGTGTTTTAGCGCGGGGTGGGGGTGTTCCCGTCCTCACCGCGGGAGCTCCGGGCGGGACACCCCCACCCCACGTGTTAACAGTGGACGGTCGACCGGCCCACAGGCAAAGCCGGGAACAGCCAGCGAGGGTTCGACGCCCCACGAGGCCCGAGAGGCGATGAGATGCGAGTTATCAGTCATATGCGCTGATAACTCCGATCTCGATGAATCACCACGACTCCACGGTTCACCACATCGCCGTCTAGGTCGTCGTCAGGTAGCTGGCATGGACATGGTCAGCTGGTCGAGACATCCAAGTTGGTTTTACGAACGTTCTCATCGCTGTTACCCAGACCAGAAACACCAACTTGGATCCTTATTCAGAACTGTGAAGTCTTTGAGAGGGCAAAAACACAGAGCTTGTTCGAGCTCTGTTTTGCCCGCCAAGGCGGTAGACCGATACTGGGAGCATCGAGAGCTACCGCGAGCAAGGCCCGGTGTCCACCTCTCCCCTGGCCCCTTCGGTGATGCGCCGCACGATCTTGTTCGGGATCGCCAGGCCTCCCGGGGGTCCCTCCGTGGTGGCCGCGAACACCGTCCCCAGCACTCTTCCTTGGCGGTCGAGGAGCGGCCCTCCGGAGTTGCCGTGCTGGACCTTGCCGCGGAGCGTCAGCATCGACCTCTCGAACGGTCCGTTCCCGTAGGCGTCGTCCCCCAGGACCCGGGAAGTGTTGCCCGCCCTGGCCGGCGTGATCCTGAGCGGCCCGTCGAGCGGGAAACCGACCACCGCGGCCGAGGTTCCGGCCGGAGCCCGTGCCAGCAATGGCAGGGCCGGCTGCTCGATCCCGGCGGACAGAACCGCGATGTCGTTCCTCGGATTGAAGGCGACCGGGGTCGCGTCGACCGACAGGCCGTCGTTCGTCTCCACCCTCGTGTCGTCCTCGCCGGCGACCACGTGGGCATTGGTGACCACCGTCCCCGGAGCGATGACCCAGCCCGAACCCATGACCCCGACCCCGCAGGCTGTCCCGGTCACCTTGACGACCGACGAACTCGCGGCCAGTACGGCCCGTGAACTGCCGGCGCCGGAATCGGGAGCCGCGATCTCACCCGGTGAACGGGCGAACGTCGGGACCGGGTCGATTCGGTGAAGGGCCTGGATCAGCGGACCCGACGGCGGCATGACGTCGTTGATCCCGCCGAGGAGGATCGACTTCTGCGCGTCCTTCCGCAGGGACTCCGCCCCCGGCGTGTAGAGGATCACAGCACCGAGGACCCAGACCAGGCCGAGCGCGACCGCGGAGATCAGCAGGGCGCCCCCGATGCCGTCGATCACCTGTCCGAAGGTCCCGCGGATCGCTCGCGTGCGGATCCGGTCACCGAGCACCACGGCGAGCGTCAGGGTCAGGGAACCGATGACGACGGCGCCGATGAGGGCGACCATCGGAGCGTAGGCCGAGTTCGATCCGTTCTCGAGCAGGACGGGCGCGAGCCGGGATCCGAGCACCGCCCCGATGGCCAGGCCACCCAGTCCAAGGGCACCGACTATCAACCCCTGCCGGAAACCCCAGAGGGCAAGCAGAAAGGTGAAGCAGACGATGAGCCAGTCGAACGTTGTCACGTGGCCAATCTATCCACCGCCCACCCCGGTAGTTTTGTGGGAGATGAGCAGGCCCCCCACAAGGCTGGAGCGCCAGAAGCGCCTGAAGACACGCGCCCTGCCGCTGGTGGGGATCGCGTTCGTCGCGTTCGTCCTCGGCGTGGTCCAGGGCTGCCCCGGCAGCCCCAACCGTGACCTCGCCGAAAGCTACGCCGAGGCCTGGTCCGAGCGCGACTACACGAAGATGCACGGCCTCCTCAGCACCAAGTCACAGGATGCGATCCCTCTTGAACGGTTCCAGCAGCGATACGAGCAGTCAGAGGGAATGGCCACGCTGCAGAGCCTGGATCCCGACGAAGCCGAAGGCGACGAAACGAACGCCGAAGTGCCCGTCAAGGCCGAGACCCTAGCCTTCGGAACCATCGAACAGCCCCTGAACTTCACTTTCGGTTCCGACGGCATCGCGTTCCAGAACGACCTGCTCTTCCCCGGACTCGAAGTCGATCAGGAACTGACCCGCACGACGAAGCTTCCGCCTCGCGCTCCGATCCTCGCTTCGAACGGCGAGCCGATGGCCGAGGGGCCGTCCCTGGCCCGCGAGTATCCCCTCGGCGACGCCATGATCGACGTCACCGGAGTCGTCGGGGAACCCGCTGAAGATACGGACGAGACCGCCAGTCTGGGGCTGGGCTTCTCGCCCGGTGAGCCGACCGGCGTGAGCGGTCTCGAACTGGCCTACAACGGGCGTCTCGCCGGCAAGCCCGGCGGCACGCTCAGTGCCACGCCGATCGACGGCGGTGGTGACGCCGCGGGCACGGAACTCGGCACCGGTGAACCCGGGAAAGCCAAACCACTGAAGACAACCATCGACGTCGACATCCAGAATTCGGCGGTCGAGAGCCTCGCCGGCCAGCTCGGCGGCGTCGCTGCCCTCGATACGAGGACCGGCCGGATCAAGGCGCTCGCCGGATCGGCCTACTCGGTCCTCCAGCCTCCGGGATCCACGATGAAGATCATCACCGCGACCGCCGGACTCGAGACCGGCAGCGTCTCGATGGACGACTCCTTCGAATACGCCACCTCCGGAGTCGCCGACGGCCGGGAGATCTCGAACGCTCACGGAGAAGTCTGTGGCGGCACTTTCACGGAATCCTTCGCGAATTCCTGCAATTCGGTCTTCGCTCCCCTCTCCGAGAAGATCGGTGAAGAGGACATGACGAAGACCGCGGAGCTGTTCGGCTTCAACCGTCCCCCGGCGATCTTCAACGCTGAAGGCACCGAGGCGGTCGCCGCGCCAGTCCCGACGATGCCGTTCCCCGGCGAGTACAACAACGAAATCGGCGTGGCCGGGATCGGGCAGGGCACGGTCCAGGCAACGCCGCTCCTGATGGCCAGCACCGCGCAGGCGATCGCCAACGGCGGCGAGTCGCTGCCGACCCCGATCGTTTTCGAAAAGGACCTTCAGTCGGATGCGGAGCCGACCACGGTGGCTTCGAAGAAAACGGTAGCGGACGTCGCCGAGATGATGGTCGCAGTGGTGACCCAGGGAACCGGAGCGGCCGCCGCGATCTCCGAAGCCCAGGTGGCAGGCAAGACCGGAACGGCCGAGGTCGGACCCCGTGGTGACGGCGAGGTCGACGCCGAAGGTGACCCGGACCTGATCGAAGACGCCTGGTTCGCCGGCTTCGCACCATCCGACGAGCCACGGCTTGCGGTCGGCGTGTTGCTGATCGACGCTTCCGGCGACGGCGGAACCGTGGCCGCACCGATCGCCGGGTCGGTTCTCTCCGCCGGCCTGTAGGCCGCAGGAGTCTGCTACGCCTGTTCGGGCGGCGAACCGAGCGCTACGGCGACCAGGCTTGTCACCGCTGCGATCGCGGCCAGGATGCCTCCAAGACCCGTCGCCACGAAGCTGAGCCCGTAACCGGCCAGACAGAGGACTCCGGCGGAGGCGAGCACGACCCACCATTCCGCCAGGTACGGGCCGGGCTTCCTTGCATCCGGTGCGGCGACGATGATCCCGACGGCCAGACAGCTCGTGCCGGCCAGGAGAAATCCGCTTCCGAAGGGAGTGAGCAGGGCGAGTACGGCCCCGAGGGCGGCGATCATCTGACCGGCGAAGCCGGCTTCCCGGAGGTTTGACCTAAAGGTCGAGCTCAACGGTCGCCGGTCCGTCTTCACCTTCGATGTGAAGCTCGACCGGCCTCAGCTCCAGCGCTTCGTCGGGCAGGAGGAAAAGCAGCAGCGACGCCTGGATCGGGCCGACCTGCGCAGTCGAATCGATCGCGGGAACGTCATCCTCGGGGCCTACTTCGATGCCGGGCTCGAGGGCGTAGATGCTCTCGCTCGGGATGTTCTCGAAGCGCTGTCCTTCGGTGTCGACCAGCTCGAAATGCTCGGGCAGGGTTGCCGAATCGTCCTCGCTGGTGTTCTTGATCTTCACGAAGACGCCGATGTAGGTCTGGTCGGGATCCGCCGGGGGCTGGCCGACCAGGTATTCCTTGTCCTCGACGTCGTCGCGGTTGAGCGGACGGGTGAAGAGCACGTTGTATTCGAGGTGTCCGAGGTGGACGGGCTCGCCTTCGACGATGCCTTCCTTCTCGTCATGGTCGACGCCACAGGCGGCGACCGCAAAGCCGGAAAACAGGACGATCGCGAGAAGTGCGAGACCGCGCAGCCAGTTGTTCTTTTCAGATGTGACCATCGGCGCCGGAGTTTATTGGTCCGTCGTGCGGAACGCCCTAGCGGACGCCGGTCGCGTAACGATTGCCACCGGCCACGCCGACTTCGGCGGTCGCGGTGCGTTCGGCTTCGATACGGGTCCGCAGCTCCGCGGCGGCGCGCTTGACCATCCGGCCGTACCAGCGGGAACCGCCGGTGAGGCGGTCGAAGAGCTTCGCCCAGCCGGCGGGTTGGGTCCAATAGCTGAGCCTCAGGGTGCTGACGCCGGCCGAGGACTCGGCGATTTCCCATTCGGTACCGGTCTTGGTCCGGTTGAGGTTGCCCGTGGCTCCGCGCTCGGAAATCCGGTTCGGGTATTCGGTCGCGGTGATCGAGGAGTCGGCCCAGGTCTTTCGGCGCTTGAACCGGAACCGGGCGCCGGCGCCGATTCCCGTCGACTCGAGCCTCAGGAGGCGGAAATCGGAGACGGAGTCACCGTAGAGGTCGGGGCGGGTCGCCATATCCATCAGGTAGTCGAAGATCATCTCCCGGGGGGCATCGATGTCGATCTCGGCGTAGACGGGTCCCATCCCGATTCATAATACGCAAGCGGGTGAAGCCCAGGACGTTCCTGAGTGCCGCCCGGCTCCTCAGCAAACTAAGCTTGGCCCGTGGCAATCACGATCGCGATCCTCTCCCAGAAGGGCGGCACCGGCAAGACCACGGTGACGCGCTCTCTTGCCGAAGGCCTCTCCCGCTCCGGGCTGAAGGTGCTGGCCATCGACGCCGATCCGCAGGGCAACCTCTCCGAGTACTTCGGCGTCCCCGCGGACGCGTTCCCCACCCTCGGCGAGGTCCTCGCCGGCCAGGAGAAGGCGGTCGACGCAATCCACGGCGGCGTGATCCCGGCGAACCTCGGCCTGGCCGAGGCCGAACTTATGCTGGCCGGGAAGATCGGCCGCGAACTCACCTTGCGAAACGCCCTGCGCGAACCCAAACGCCGCTACGACGTCGTCCTGATCGACTGTCCACCCACCCTCGGACTGCTGACGGTGAACGCGCTCGTTGCCTCCGACTGGGCCCTGCTCTCTACCGAGGCCGAGCATTTCTCCGAGCAGGGTGCGGAAGGGGCCATGGAGGTCATCGGCCTCGCCCGCGAAAACCTGAACCCCGACCTCGAGCTGCTCGGGATCCTTCTGAACATCGCCGACATGCGGACCAACCACGCCCGGGCCACGCTCGGGATGCTCAAGGACAGCTTCGGCGACAAGGTCTTCGAGACCGTGATCAAGCGCTCGATCGTCTATGCCGAGTCCGCCCGGGCCGGCAAGCCGATCTTCGAGTACCGCAAGCGGAAGGCGTACGACTACGCGTCGCTCACGGTCGAAGTCCTGGCCCGGCTGGGTCTGGACGAGCCCCGGGCCGAAGCCGAGAAGCGGCTCGCGGCGATCAAGCCGCCGGCATAAGGACCGGGGCGCGCCTTCGGTCGCCATAGACGTCCTGATCCGCGCTCCGCGCCGATCAAGGCGGCGAGACCCTATGGGCCGATGATCGCGGCCCAGACCAGGGCCACCGACATCGTCACGAACGAGATCGCCGAGAGGACGCGGTACCAGAGTCGCTGTTCGATGCGACGGCCAGCTCGATCGGCCCGACCCGGACCAGGAGGTCCACTAGAGCTCCGGGACGTCCGCCCCGAGCGGGCTGAAGCCAACCCGCCGCACATCGGCCCAGCTCTCACACATCGGGCCGAGCTGCGAGATCACGAGGCCGGTCTCCTGCCATCCGCACCAAACCAGGACGGTCGGCCCCGCCCCGGAGATCGTGGCGCCGATCGCACCGAGTTCTCGGGAGTTTTCGACGATGTCCATCGATTTCGGGAAGAGCGGGCGACGGTGCTCCTGGTGGAGGCGGTCGGCGAGTCCGGTGCCGATCAGGTCGAAGTCACCGCGGCTGAGGCCGAGCGTCAGGTGGGCCGCCGCCGAGACGTTCGCGACCGCGTCCGCCATCGGCACTTCCACGGGGATCGCCTCCCGTGCCTTGGTGGTCGAAACCTCTTCACGGGGGATCACGAGGATCCCCTCGAGACCCTCCGGAGCTTCGACCCTCGTCGCAACGAGATCGCTGCCCTGGCCGCTGCAGACGACGAAACCGCCACCGAGCGCGGCAGCGACGTTGTCCGGGTGCCCTTCCAGCGCATCGGCCCGCTCGAGCAGTTCCTGGCGGCTCAGCCCGAGTTCGAACAGGTGGTCCGCCGCGACCAGGCCCGCGACGATGGCCGCGGCGCTCGACCCCATGCCCCTGGCCAGCGGGATGTCATCGCCGATCCGGAAGCAGAAGTCGTCGGCCGAATGGAGTGATTCGAAGGCCTGGACGAGCAGGTTGGTGCGGTCGAGCGGGATTTCGAGGTCGCTCACGACTTCGAAATTGCCGGTTTCGACTACCTCCAGTTCTAGGAAGACGTCGAGGGCGGCAGCCATCACGTCGTAACCCGGGCCGAGATTGGCCGAAGACGCGGGAACGCGGACAAGGCGGCGTCGTTCGATCACGGAAGCAACCGTAGTGCCTTGGGGGCGATGACGCACTCGAACCTTCATGATTGGTCCATGCAGCTTTCCTCTGGATCGAATTCCCTCCCCCTCAACCTCGAGTCGCCCGGCAGCGGTGACGGCACCGCCCTCAAGGCGACGGACGTGTCGAAGCGCTACCCGACCGGGGTCGAAGCCCTGACGAACGTGAACCTCGAGATCGGCGAAGGTGATTTCTTCGGCCTGCTCGGTCCGAACGGGGCCGGCAAGTCCACCCTGATCCACTGCTCGACAGGCCTCGCCCGGCCGACCGGCGGCGAGATCGAGATTTTCGGGAACGACGCGGTCCACAACTACGAAGCCGCGCGCGAGGCGGTCGGGCTGGCTCCCCAGGAGCTCAACCTCGACTGGTTCCTCACGGTTGCCGAGACACTCGACTTCCACGGTGGCTACTTCGGCATGCGCAAGAAGGACCGGAAGGAAAGGGTGGACGAGCTGCTCGACGCCTTCTCCCTCACCGACAAGAAGGATGAGCGCACCCGGACCCTGTCCGGCGGAATGAAGCGCCGGGTGGTCCTGGCCCGCGCGTTGATGCACCGGCCACGCCTCCTGATCCTCGACGAGCCGACCGCGGGCGTCGACGTCGAACTCCGGCTGGAACTGTGGCAGTACGTCAAGCAGGTGAACACCGAAGGAACCACCATCCTCCTGACGACCCACTATCTCGAAGAAGCCGAACAGCTCTGCAACAAGATCGCCTTTATCAACGGCGGCAAGATCGTCGCCGAAGGAACGAGCGGCGAACTGTCGGCCAAGTTCGGCGTGTCGAGCCTGGAAGACGCCTACCTCGCTCTCGTCGGGCGCAACGAGCTGTCGAGGGCCCACATCGGCGAGGATGCATCTTGAGCCCCAAGTGGGTGCGGTTCTTCACGCTGACCAACCGCGAAGTCAGCCGGTTCGTGAAGATCAAGGGGCAGACTATCGGTGCGCCCCTGCTCGAGACCTTCCTCTACATCTCGGTCTTCGGCGCCGCCCTCGGCTCGAGGGTCGGCGAACTCGACGGAATCGACTACGTGGTCTACGTGATCCCGGGCCTGATCCTCATGGCGTGGGCCATCAACGCCTTCACCAACAACGCGTCGTCGATCCTCCAGCAGAAGTTCCAGCACTCGATCGACGACCAGCTCTCGTCCCCGGCGGGACCGATGCAGCTCCTGATGTCCCTGACCCTAGGAGGTTTCCTGCGGGGGATGACTATCTCGGTGCTGACGTTCCTGGCGGCCAGCATGCTGGTCGACCTGCCGGTCGAGCATGCCTGGGCCGCCATCCTCTCGCTCCTCCTCGTCGGCTTCTTCTTCGCCCAGCTCGGAGTGCTGATCGGGGTACGGGCCGAACAGTTCGACGACGTCTCGTTCGCGCAGACCTTCGTCCTCCAGCCGCTGATCTTCCTCGGCGGCGTCTTCTACTCGGCTTCGCTGCTGCCCGAGCCGTACCAGACCCTCACCCACTTCAACCCGGTCTACTACATGACCTCACTGGTCAGGTACGGGTTCATCGGACAGGCCGACGTGAACGTCGCGGGGTCCTTCCTGGCCCTCGCCGCCGCGACGCTCGCCCTGTTCCTCCTGAACTACCGCCTGTTCAAGACCGGTTACAAGCTGCGTTCGTAGCCGGCGCCGTTACAGGCCACCGACCACGCCGACCCTGATTCCGAGCCACGGATAGGTCCGGGCGAAGAAGAAGTTGTCCTGCGGCTGAAGGCCGACCGCCGAGGGCCACATCTGGTAGGCCGTCGAGTTCGCGATCCCACCATGGAGGCGGCGCCACACGCGGCCTCCGCCCCGCCCGGAAGGCGGTGCGGTGATGGTGTCGGTCCACTCGACCGCGTTGCCACCCTGGTCGAGCGTGCCCCAGGGCGACTTCGTGCGGGCCTCACCCACCGTGCCGAGACCGCCGACGAATGCCTTCGCATAGTTCGTGGGACTCAAGCCGAACGGGTTGGTGGTCGAACAGTCTCCGCTTGACGTTTCTGCTGCCGGCGGGCACCAGTTCGGCACCTGATCGGCAGACAGCTTGAAGCCGGCAAGGGGCTGGTCGTCGCCGTTGGTGACGTTGCCGGTCGCCGGGTCGAGTACGGTCGGGTTGGGTGCTGTCGCGCTGCCGTCGCCGTAGACGCCGGCATTCGTCGGGTATTTCCAGTAGGAGCCGTCACTCGAATCGAAGTACGCCGCCTTGATCCATTCGTCCTGGCTCGGCACGACGAAACCGCGCTTCTTCGCCCGGGTTGCGTTGCGGTTCTTCAGGTTGTACATGCCGCGGCCGGTTCTGGCCGAGAGCCGCACTTTGTAGGTGACGTACTTGACGCCACCGCGGGCCGAGGTCTTCTTCGAGAGCATTTTGCCGTTGTCGAGCGAGTTCACGAAGCGGGCTGCCGAAAGGAAGGTCGCGAAGCCGTACGGCTTGTCGGCCCAAGCTTTCGACGCCACGTAGTAGTGGCGGCCCGGCTTGGCCCGGGAGCGTTTGTTGACCTGGCCGTACTCTGGCCACTTCGAGGAACTCTGGGTCTTCTCATACAGCCGGTCGCGGTTGCGCCCGTTCGGATCGCTGGTGTTCAGAAACTTGACCCACTGTCCGACCGTCGTCTCGAGCTGTCCGATGCCGTACCGGTATCCGACCCCGCCGACCGTCTGGCATCCCTGCTTGGCGGCAGGTGCATCGGAGCAAGAGTCATAGATCGCGTCGGTGAACGGCACGACTCCGATCGAGGAGTTGCCCGGGGCGCCGACCGCGACGGTCCTGACGACCACCACGCCAGGCTTGGCGGCGCTGCCGCTCGCGGGAGCCATGCCGAACAGGATCGTCCCACCGAGCAGGAACGCCAGGGCCAGGATGGCCCGCCGTCCCGTTGCGGGAAAGCCGGAAGTGCGGGTCGCGGACAAGAGATTCCTCCAGTTTTGGTGGCGCAGGCCAGCGGGTTTGCCGGGGCACCACCTGCAACGTACCCCTGGACGGTCAGCGGTTTAACCGTGCTCACCCCTGATATCACTCCGGGTCCGGTGCCGATTCTTCTTTAGTGGTGGGCACTACGCTTTTCGGGCAGGCCACCGAGACAACTATGACTCCCGCCGACGAAAATCCATGGACGGCTGTGCCCTTTGCCGATCGGACGAAAACCCGTGAAGTGTTGTTCGACATCTCGCGGGACCTGCTCGGCAGCGCGAGTCCGGACGGGTACTTTACGGCTCTGAACCCGGCGTGGGAACTGGCACTTGGGTTTTCGATAGCCGTCCTGATGGAACGGCCCTTCATCGAGTTCGTCCACCCGAATGATCGTACGGCCACTCGAGCCGAACTGGCGAAACTGTTCCTCGAGGGTAAAGAATCCGTCGACTTCGAGAACCGGTACGCGATGGCCGGCGGCGGCTGGCGTTACCTCTCCTGGCAGACCAAGCTCCACGATGACCTCGTCTATTTCGACGCCCATGACATTACCGGTCAGATCGTGCCGAAAGACCGGAGCCGGAAGACGAGCGAGTTCGTCGAGCGCATCGACGACGCCATCTTCACCGGAACCCCCGAGGGTGTCATCAAGAGCTGGAACCGGAACTGTGAAGAGCTGTACGGCTTCAGTGCCGCCGAGGCCGTCGGCCGCAACGTGAGGGACCTGACCATTCCCGAAGGCCGGATGGAAGAACCGGACGTGAACGTGAACCAGCTACTCGAGGGAGGCGGCGTGACGCAGACCACCACACGGCGACGGACCCGGAGCGGCGACCTCATCGATGTCACCCAGACCGCATCGCTGCGGCGGGACGCGGCCGGTCAGATCATGGACATCGTCGTGGTCAGCCAGGAGGTTTCCGGCCTCGATCCCGATGACCCCGAAGTCAAGGAGGAATCCGCCATCGTCGCCTGGGCCGCGCTGATCCGCGATGCGATCAATCAGGAGCGGGTCATGTTCCACGCCCAGCCGATCGTCGACCTTCAGGGCGGTCCCGTCTCCTACGAACTGCTCTGCCGGATCATCGGGCTCGACGGCCGGATCGCCCGTCCCCGGGAGTTCATGGCCGCGGCCGAGCGCCACGGACTGCTTGAGGACATCGACCTGCTCGGGGTCAGGACGGCCGCTCGCTACATCGCCGAAGGTCACTCGATGACGGTCAACGTGTCGATCGGGACCATCAGGAGGAAGAACGTGGTCGACACCTTCATGGAAGAGCTGCGTAGCGCCGGCGCCGAACCTTCCCGTCTGACCATCGACATCTCGGAAACCGCCCTCATGCAGAACCAGGACTACGGCATCCGGTTCGTCAACGATCTGGCGGCGAACGGCATCGGGGTCACCCTCGACGACTTTGGCAGCGGACTCGGCGGTTTCACCAATCTCAGACAGCTCCCGATCCAGAACCTGAAGATCGACGTGGAATTCATCCGGAACCTGCACGAGAGCGCGGCGAGCCAGCATGTGGTCCAGGCCGTCGTGAACCTCACGGCAGCCTTCGGCATGACGTCGGTCGCCGAAGGAGTCGAAGACCCGGTCAGCGAGAGCCTCCTCCGGAAGGCCGGAGTTCTCCACGCCCAGGGCAATCTGTACTCGGAACCCGGCCCGATCGAGGAGATCGTCGGCAAGTCGTTCCCGATGGACACAGACCCGACCTGATCGTGACCAGCGGGAAAGTACTGACGCAATACCGGACTGAAGTACCGATTACAGCGCCGTCCGCCAGGGCTAGATTCGTTGGTCGAGTGAGCAGCCCGCTCGCATCCAACGAACGAAACCCATGCCACCAGCCCGACCAGACCCCATTCCCGAAGACCCTCCGGTTCCAGTTCCCGGAGGGAACGACTTCGTGGGGCCGGGCGAGCTCGAGACCATCTCCTGGGCAGCGCGGGTCCGCGACGCGATCGACGACCGTCGGATCCATTTTCACGCCCAGCCGATCGTCAGTCTCCGGAGCGAACCCGTCTCTTACGAACTTCTTTGTCGCATCGAGGGTTACGACGGAAAGCTGATCCAGCCCGACAACTTCATGTCAGCCGCGGAGAACTACGGGCTCATCGAAGAGCTGGAATGAAGCGAATTCCGATCAGTCGGCTCAAGATCGACGTCGAGTTCGTGCGGGACCTCGGTTTCAGCCAGGCCAGCCGGCAGGTGATCGAAGCTGCAGTGGCCCTCGCGAAAGGCTTCCTCCTCGAAACGGTTGCCGAAGGCGTGGAGGACGAAGAAAGCGCCGCGCTGCTCGCGCAGATCGGCGTGTCCCACGTTCAGGGTTTCCACCATTCGCGCCCGCGCCCGGTCGGCGAGCTTGTGGAACCGTCGTCTTCAGACCAGCTTCATCTCTGTCCGGGTGAGCACTGATGGAGGTGACCACACGGTCGGAACCGTTCGGCGACGACCTCAAGGCCATTGAACTGGTTGTCGGGCTGCTCACCTCGGCCAGAGAACGGTCGCTCGACGATGTTGCGCGCTATATCCATCCTGAAATGCACACTGTGGGGGTCCCGGGGCTTGCTCCGGGCAGAAGCCACGAGAGCCGTGAGGAGTTCCTCGAGACGTTCACCGACTCGGCGGATCAGGGAGTCCGCGTCGAACCTGATGTCATCCAGATCAGGGTTCTGGCCCCGGACCTCGCGATGGCAAGCGGGCGGGTGCGGGTCAGCGGACCCGCGGGTACGGATGTCGTGCCGGCCTGGTTCGTCTACACGATCCGGGACGGATTGATCGACTCGCTGAGCACCTTTCTGAGCTGGGGAACGGCCGCGGAATTCATCAAGACCCGAACTGAACCCTGACCCTCAATCGAAGACGGCTTTTTCGACGATGCCGATGTCGTTGACGCAGCTGATCACCGGAGGGGCCTTGCCGAGCGCGGTGTCCGGGTCCTTGAGGCCGTGGCCAGTGAGCACGCAGACCACCGTTTCCGGCTTGTCCATGCCTTCAACCACGGGCAGGCCGTGGTTGAGGATGCCGGCGACCGAAGCGGCCGAGGCCGGCTCGCAGAACACGCCTTCGTTCGAAGCGAGCCAGTGGTAGGCGTCGAGGATCTGCTCGTCGGTGACCGCAGCGACCCGGCCTCGCGAAGTGTTGAAGGCGTTCATCGCCTCTTCCCAGCGGGCGGGACTGCCGATCCGGATCGCCGAGGCGATCGTCTCGGGGTTGGCGACCGGGGCGCCGTCGACCAGGGGTGCGGCGCCGGCGGCCTGGAACCCGTAGAGGATCGGTGAGGTGTCGCGCTCCTGGAAACCCTTCCAGTAGGCGGTCACGTTGCCGGCATTGCCGACCGGGATCGCCAGCGCGTCCGGGGCAGATCCGAGTTCGTCGATAAGTTCGAAGGCAGCGGTCTTCTGCCCTTCGATCCGGTAGGGGTTGACCGAATTGACCAGTTCGATCGGGTGCCGCTCCGAGAGTTCGCGCACGAGCAGGAGGGCGTCGTCGAAGTTGCCTTCGAGTGCAATGACCCGGGCGCCGTGGATCAGGGCCTGGGCGAGCTTGCCGATCGCGATCTTGCCTTCCGGCACGATCACGGCGCCGCGCATGCCGGCCCGGACCGCGTACGCGGCGGCGCTGGCCGCGGTGTTCCCGGTCGAAGCGCAGATGACGGCTTCCGCCCCACGCCCCGCTGCGCGGGACACGGCAACGGTCATGCCGCGGTCCTTGAAGCTGCCGGTCGGGTTGGCGCCTTCGACCTTGAGCCAGACCCGGGCGCCGACCTTCTCGGAAAGGCGCGGAGCCTCGACCAGCGGAGTCGACCCTTCGTTGATGCTCACGACCGGGTCACCCGGTTCGAGCGGCAGGAATTCGCGGTATCGCTCGATCAGTGGCTGCGGCATCAGCCGAACTCTTCTTCGATGACCCGGATGAAACGCGGCGCCGAGCGCAGGGAATCGAGCCGGCCGATTTCTTCGACGGCCGACTTGAACTGCGACTCCGGGCAAAGGTGTACGACCATCACGAGACGGGCATCGTCGCCGATTCCTCGCTGGACCACACTCTTGACCGAGATGCCGCCGTCCGAGAGGACCTTGGCGACGGTGGCAAGCACCCCCGGTTCATCCGCCACTTCGAGGTGGAGATAGAACGAAGAGGTGACGTCGGTGAGCACCGGCAGGTCGTTCTGGAC
>JBPPMI010000167.1:0-6132 GCA_051305975.1 Solirubrobacterales bacterium | reverse complement strand
CGGAAGGACCGGCCCACAGGCAAAGCCGGGGACAGCCAGCGAGGGTTCAGGCACCCTTTAGCCGTTTAGGCCGTCCGCAGGTACTGGCATGGACCGGTTGGCTGGTCGAGACATCCAAGTTGGTTTTACTCTCGTTGCCGAGTCTCTGGCTGAAACCGGAAACACCAAGTTGGATGCAGTTATCCAGAACTCAGCGAGACTCGCAACCATCCTTTGCTTCGAATGCGCCCCCACCGCGGTAGACCGACCCGCTAGACGTCGTTCCAGAAATCGACTCCGAGGTCGGTCAGCCAGTTCTGGACCTCGATGTTGATTCTGTAGAACTCTCCTGTCCACAGGAGAACCCCCATCGTGATCAGGATCACTCCACCGATGGCGATGATCACGTTGTAGTGCCTCTTCACCACGTCGAAGGCCGTAGTCATCCTGTTGAAGGCGATTGCGGCCAGCAGGAAGGGGATCGCCAGGCCCGCTGAATAGACCGCGAGGAGCAGCGCGCCACGGGCGGCCGAGTCGGTGAGCGAAGCGGCGGACAGGATCGCCCCGAGCGTCGGTCCGATGCAGGGCGTCCAGGCGACGGCGAATGCGGCACCGGCCACGACCGGCCCGCCCTTGCCGGCCCGGGCCATCAGGGCGTCGAAGTGCCACTCGCGATTCAGCTTGAGAACGAAGAACGAGGCGACGAAAAGGATGCCCATCAGGATGATCAGCGCCGCTGCGATCTTGTCGAGCAGCTCCCGGTGGTCGCTGAGGGTCGACCCGATCTTCGTCGCGGTCAGGCCGAGAAGGATGAAAATCGCCGAGAAGCTGGCACAGAAGAGGAGGCTCGGGCCAAGAACCTTCTTCCAGCCAGCGTCGTCGAGGTCGTCGGGCGAGACGCCGGAGACAGCCGACAGGTAACCGGGAACGAGCGGTAGTACGCAGGGGGAGAGAAAGGAGACGAGTCCCGCCAGCAGAGCGGCGAAAAGTCCGACTCCCGCGGCGGGGTCTGTGGCGGCCAGGACGTCCAAGGGAGACAAAGCGTAGTCGTGCGGAGGACCGGGCAGGGTCGTTGCGGGAGTAGATTAGGCGCAAGACATCGATTGACATAAGGATCGGGGCGCGCCTTTGGCCGCCATGGACGTCTTGATCCACGCTAAGCGCGGATACAAGGCGGCGAGACCCCCCACACCCAAGGAGAGACCGTGCCTGAACTCGAGCGCCCCCTGAACGGAGAAGTCGTACTGATCACCGGTGGTGCCGGTGGAATCGGAGCGCCGACGGCGCGCTCGCTCGTCCGGGCCGGCGCCCGGGTGGCCCTCGGCGATCTCGATGAAGCCGCCGCGCAGAAGCTGGCTGACGATCTCGGATCGGGCAACATCGGTGGTCACGTCGACGTGACCGACATGGCGTCGTTCGAAGCCTTTGCCGAACGGACCGAGGCCGAAGTGGGACCGATCAGCGCCGTGATCAACAACGCGGGAGTGATGATCCTCGGGCCGCTCGACGAGGAATCCGACGAGATCACCGCGACCGAGATCGCCGTGAACCTCACAGGGGTGATCAACGGCACCAAGATCGGCATGCGCCTCATGAAGCCGCGACGGCGCGGTCGGATCGTCAACGTGGCCTCGCAGGCCGGGAAGTCCGGGTTCCCCGGGGGAGCCACCTACTGCGCGACCAAGTTCGCCGTCGTCGGTCTCTGCGACGCGGTCCGGAATGAACTCCATGGCACCGGAGTGGGGGTCACCTGCGTAATGCCCGCCGCGGTCGACACCGAACTCGGAGCCGGACTCGGCAGCGCCCGCGGGGTCGAACTGCTGAAGCCGGAGGACGTGGCCGAAGCGATCACCCGCGCCATCGTCAAGGGCGAGAGCGAGGTGCACCTGCCTCGACATGCGCGGTACCTCACGGCACCGATCGGACTGCTGCCGGCCGGTGGCCGCGATTTCTTCATGCGGGCCTTCAAGGCCGACGAAGTCCTGACCAAGGTCGACACCGAGAGGCGCGCGGAGTACGAGGAGAAGGCCGCGAAGTCGGCCTGAGCAGACCTTCGGCTCGCCATCGATCCACCCGGTCGTCCGGACGTTTGGCCCGCGGGACAGGCCAGACGACCTTTCCTTCGGTATCCTGAGTGGGTGGACTGGCTCCGGCCGGATGGCGGTTTTCGCCGCTGAGACCACCCCATTCCGACCACCCATATAGCCCGCGCCGGCACTGAAAGCGCGAAACATGACTGAATTCGTCTCGTCGTTCCCGTCCAAGGACGGGCTGTACGACCCCACATTTGAACATGATGCCTGCGGAGTCGCGATGGTCGCGCGCCTCGACAACGAGGCACGTCATGACGTCGTCTCGAACGGCCTCCTCGCCCTCGAGAACCTCGAGCATCGCGGTGCCGCCGGTGCCGATGCGAGCACCGGAGACGGCGCCGGCATCCTGATCCAGATTCCCGACCTCTTCTTCCAGGAAGAGGCAGGTTTCGACCTTCCGCCCGCCGGCGAGTACGGGATAGGAATGTGTTACCTGCCGCAGGACGAAGCCCGGCGGGCCGAACTCGTCAAGATGATCTCCAAGGAGGTCGCGGCCGAGGGCCAGACGCTCCTCGGCTGGCGTGACGTCCCGGTCAACACCGGCCACGTCGGCGAGACTGCGAACCTCAGCCGCCCCCACATGTGCCAGGTCTTCGTCGCCGCCTCGCCCGATCTCGACGGTGACCAGGACGCGTTCGAGCGGAAGCTCTACGTCATCCGCCGCGTCTGCGACATCGAAGCCCACGGCGAGTTCTACTTCGCTTCATTCTCGTCCCGGACGATCGTCTACAAGGGGATGCTCACCTCGTACCAGGTGCCGGGCTTCTATCCGGAACTCCGGGACGACCGGGTCCGTTCCGCGATGGCTCTGGTCCACTCGCGTTTCTCCACCAACACTTTTCCGAGCTGGGCACTGGCCCACCCTTTCCGCCTGATCGCCCACAACGGTGAGATCAACACTCTGCGCGGCAACATCAACTGGATGCGGGCCCGTGAGTCCGAGCTCGCTTCGGAACTCTTCGGCGACGACCTCGACAAGGTCATGCCCGTCGTCCGGCCCGACGGTTCGGACTCCGCCACCTTCGACAACGTCCTCGAGCTGCTGATGCTCGCCGGCCGTTCGCTGCCGCACGCGGCGATGATGATGATCCCCGAGGCCTACCGCGACCGCGAGGACCTCTCGAAAGAGCTGAAGGGCTTCTACGCCTTCCATTCCTGCCTGATGGAGCCGTGGGACGGACCCGCCGCGGTCTGTTTCACCGACGGCCGCGTGATCGGCGCGACGCTCGACCGGAACGGCCTGCGGCCCGGCCGCTGGGTCGAGACGAAGGACGGCATGGTCGTGCTCGGTTCGGAAATCGGCCTGCTCGACATCGAGCCGGACGAGATCAAGCGCCTCGGCCGCCTGCAGCCCGGCAAGCTCTTCCTGGTCGATCTCGAGAAGCACATGATCGTCGAGGACGAAGAGGTCAAGCGCGAGATCGCCACCCAGCAGCCTTACGGCGAATGGTTCGACCGGGCATCGGTCCACTTCGACGACCTGCCGACCGCCTACGTGACGATGACCGGCGTCCAGCCGACCCCGAGGCGCCAGCTCGCCTTCGGTTACACCCAGGAGGACCTGCGGGTCCTGATCGCGCCGATGGCAGCAACCGGTGCGGAACCGACCGGCTCGATGGGCAACGACAACGCACTCGCCGTCCTCTCGGACAACCGTCCGCCGCTCTACAGCTACTTCAAGCAGCTCTTCGCGCAGGTCACGAACCCGCCGGTCGACCCGATCCGCGAGGAAGTCGTTATGAGCCTCGCCGTGGGCGTCGGTTCCGAGCAGAACCTCCTTGCCGAGACCGAGCAGCACGCGCACCAGCTGTGCCTCGACCAGCCGATCCTGATGAACCAGGAACTCGAAACGATCCGCCACGTCAACCACGACATCTTCCGCGCGGACACTATCGACATCACCTGGGACGTTGCCGAAGGCCCGGACGGACTCGCCACGCGCATCCAGGCCGTCTGCGAAGAGGCCGAAGAGGCGATCGAGAACGGCTACAACATCCTGATCCTGTCGGACCGCCGAATGGGTCCCCGCCGGGTCCCGATCCCTGCTCTGCTCGCGGTCGCCGCCGTCCACCACCACCTGGTCCGAGCCGGCACGCGCCTCAAAGCCGGCATGGTCCTCGAATCCGGTGAGCCCCGCGAGGTCCACCACATGGCGACCCTGATCGGCTACGGCTGCAGCGCGATCAACCCGTACCTGATGATGGACAGCGTCGACGAGCTGGTGGTCCAGGGCCTCGTACCCGACATGGACTCGCCGGACAGTGCCCAGCGGAACGTCGTCAAGGCGATCGGCAAGGGACTGCTCAAGACGATCTCGAAGATGGGGATCTCGACGATCCAGTCCTACTGTGGGGCCCAGATCTTCGAAGCGGTCGGTCTCGAGCACGAGCTGGTCGAGAAGTATTTCACCGGCACCGCCTCCCGGATCGGTGGCATCGGTATCGGTGTGATCGCCGAAGAGACGCTCGACCGCCACAACCAGGCCTATCCGAGCAGCCACGAAGACCTGTTGCCCGTCGGCGGCGTCTACGCCTGGCGGCGTGACGGCGAGTTTCACCAGTGGAACCCCGAGACGATCGCCCTCGTCCAGCACGCCGTGCGTGGCGCCGGCGGCGACGCCCAGGAGAAGTACGACGAATTCGCCCGTCAGGTCAATGACACGGCGGTCAAGAAGGCGACCCTGCGTGGCCTCTTCAAGCTGAGCGACACGCAGGAAGCGATCCCGCTGGACGAAGTCGAACCGGCGACGGAGATCGTCAAGCGGTTCGCGACCGGTGCGATGTCGCTCGGGTCGATCTCCCGCGAGTCCCACGAGAACCTGGCGATCGCCATGAACCGGCTCGGTGGCAAGTCGAACACCGGCGAGGGCGGGGAAGACCCTGTCCGGTTCGAACGCGATCCCAATGGCGACCTCCGCCGTTCGTCGATCAAGCAGGTGGCTTCCGGTCGCTTCGGCGTGACGATCCACTACCTGTCGAATGCGGACCAGCTCCAGATCAAGATGGCCCAGGGCGCGAAGCCCGGCGAGGGCGGCCAGCTGCCCGGCCACAAGGTCGACAAGTACATCGGCTCGGTCCGTCACACCACGCCCGGCGTGACCCTGATCTCGCCGCCGCCGCACCACGACATCTATGCGATCGAGGACCTCAAGCAGCTGATCTACGACCTGCGCTGCGCGAACCCCAAGGCTTCCGTCTCGGTCAAGCTCGTCGCCGAAGTGGGCGTCGGCACCGTGGCCGCGGGTGTCGCCAAGGCCAACGCCGACCACGTCCTGATCGCCGGCCACGACGGCGGCACCGGTGCTTCGCCGCTGTCTTCGATCCAGTCGGCCGGCATCCCCTGGGAGATCGGCCTCGCCGAGACCCAGCAGACCCTCATCAAGAACGACCTCCGCTCGCGGATCCGCGTCCAGACGGACGGCCAGCTGAAGACCGGCCGTGACGTGATCATCGCGGCACTACTCGGCGCCGACGAGTACGGCTTCTCGACGGCTCCCCTGATCGCCACCGGCTGCATCATGATGCGCGCCTGTCATCTGAACACCTGCCCGGTCGGCATCGCCACCCAGGATCCGGAGCTCCGCAAACGGTTCAAGGGCACCCCCGAGCACGTCGTCAACTACTTCTTCTTCGTGGCCGAAGAGGCGCGGAAGATCATGGCGGGACTCGGCGTGAAGACGATCGACGAACTGATCGGCCGCACCGAACTGCTCGAGGCCGACGACGCGGTCGAGCACTGGAAGGCCCGCGGGATCGACCTGAGCAACGTCCTGGCCTTCCCGGAGGACATCGAAGTGGACGCGGCCCGACGTCAGGTCATCGATCAGGAGTCACCGCTCGAGGACAACCTGGACTGGAAGCTGATCGAACAGGCCAAAGATGCCATCGAGAACGGCACGCCCGTGGAATTCGACGCCGAAGTCAAGAACATCGACCGCTGCGTCGGCGGAATCCTTTCGAACGCCATCGCCGTGAAACACGGGATCGACGGACTGCCCGAAGACACGATCAAGATCAACATCGAAGGCAACGCGGGACAGTCCTTCGGTGGATGGCTCGCC
>JBPPMI010000166.1:0-9659 GCA_051305975.1 Solirubrobacterales bacterium | reverse complement strand
GTATAAGAGCCAGGCGTTGGACTTGGGCGCCACGGCCAGCGCGATCGTCGCCTGGGCAAGGTTCAACCGCGCCTCGGGCATGCCGATCAGCTGCACGGCCTGGGCGGCCGCCACCGCAGTCGGCAGGGCCGTCGGGTCGGCCAGCCCGATGTCCTCGCTCGCGCTGATCACGAGCCGACGGGCGATGAAGCGTGGATCCTCCCCCGCCTCGATCATCCGCGCGAGATAGTGCAGCGCGGCGTCGACGTCGGAGCCGCGGATCGACTTGATGAAGGCGCTGATCACGTCGTAGTGCTGGTCGCCCTGGCGGTCGTAGCGCACCGCGGCCTGGTCGACCGCCGTCTCCGCGGTGGCGAGGTCGATGCCGTCGAGTCCGGTGCTGGCGGCCGCTCCGGCCGCGGCCTCCAGGTAGGTCAGCGCCCGCCGCGCGTCCCCGCCCGCCAGGCGTACGAGGTGGGCGCGCGCGTCGTCGTCGAGGGTCGTCGTCGCCGCCAGGCCGCGCTCGTCGGTGAGCGCCTGGTCGATCACCTCGCCCACGTCGTCGTCGGTGAGCGACTGCAGCCGCAGCAGCAGGCTCCGCGACAGCAGGGGCGAGATGACCGAGAAGAACGGGTTCTCCGTCGTGGCGGCGATGAGGGTGACCCAGCGGTTCTCGACCCCGGGCAGCAGCGCGTCTTGCTGCGCCTTGGTGAAGCGGTGCACCTCGTCGACGAAGAGCACCGTCTCCTGGCCGCCGCGGGCGAGCTCGGCGCGCGCCCCGTCGATGGCCGCGCGGACCTCCTTGACGCCGGCCGCGACCGCCGACACCTCCACGAAGCGGCGGCGGGTCTGCTGGCTGACGATCGCCGCGATGGTCGTCTTGCCGGTCCCGGGCGGTCCCCAGAGCAGCAACGACATGGACTGGTCGCCCTCGATGAGGCGCCGCAGGGGCGAGCCGCCGGCGCGCAGCTGCTGCTGGCCGACGAGCTCGTCGATCGTGCGGGGCCGCATCCGCACCGCCAGGGGCGCGGAGGAGTGCGTGTTCGCCCCGAGCGACCCGCCACCCGGCACGGATCCGGACATGGATCCGGACATGGCTCCGGACGCGGGTTGCCCCGCGCCCGGAATCTCGAACAAGCCGTCCACGCCGGTGAGTATCCCCGACGCTCGGACGGAGGGGGTCAGCCCCCCGTGGTCTGCTTGGTCTTGAGGTCGTACCAGGTCTCCTGTAGCCCGGGATGGGGCTGGCTCCCATGCTGACAGAGCACCAGGATCACTGAATGACGTAGAGATCCTTGTAGTTCGGTGCACCGATCGAGCCATCGCCCGTCGGGTTGCCGATCTTGGTGCCGAAGA
The DNA here is from genome assembly GCA_051305975.1 of Solirubrobacterales bacterium. Lineage (GTDB taxonomy): Bacteria > Actinomycetota > Thermoleophilia > Solirubrobacterales > 70-9 > 67-14. Next base: position 8,324 of record JBPPMI010000166.1, on the reverse strand, counting down.
CGAACAGCTTGTTGCGAAACGCGGTTGGGATGATCGGGAAGTATTTCGTCATGATCTTCTCGTCCAGTGCGCCCCACGCGTCTGCCTGCTCCTCAAGCGGAAGGGTCGCGATGTTGTCCATCTCCTCGACCACCGAGGGCTCGTCGAAGTAGGCGGTGTTGTAGGCACTCGACGGGCTCAGCAGCGGCGGAAGCATGCTTGAACCAGCAGGCCAGTCCGCGCACAAGTTGATGCCCCGGATGTTGAGAGTCTTGTTGATCTTGTTGTTGCGGTCGAGCCAGATGTTGTAGGGCGACCCCTGGACTGGGATGGCCCTGACCGAAAAGCCGCCTTCCTCGAAGCCCTTGGTGACCTGGTCCTGGGCAGCAACAGTCCACGAGTCGACCTCGTAGAACACCATGGTGATGGGGTAGGGCTTGTCGCCGTAACCGGCCTCCGCGAGGAGCTCCCTGGACTTCTCCGGGTCGTAGGTGATCTGCTCACCGTCGACCTGGAACTCCTTCTTGCCCGCCATGCTGGGAGGCATGAGCGAGTTGGCAGGAACGCGGGTCACACCCGGAACCTCGCCGGCGGCGATCCAGACGTCCTGGTAGGGGTAGGCGTAGGCGAGTGCCTTGCGGACGTTGATATCGGTGATCTTGGTGTAGTCAGGAGTCAGCATGGACACGCACGGCGAGGTCTGCCGCACCAAGCGGTCGCCCAGCTGGCTGCTCGCGTCGTTGTACTTGTCCGAGCCAAGCGAGGTCGAGATCGCGACTTGGCTCTCGTAGTTGTCCGACAGCATGATCTCGTCGACCTTGGCCTGTTCCTGGTTGAACTTGAAGACGAACTCGTCGGCGTACTGGTGACGGCCCGGGTCGGAGTCAGCGGACCACTGGTCGTTCTTGACCAGGACCAGCTCCTCGTTGGGCTTGAAGCTCTCAACCTTGTAGGGCCCGTTCGAGAGCGGCTTGGTGCCGTAGTTCGGCGGCCTGGAGGCGCTGCCGAGCGGGGCCGGGCCCATCGCCATGAAGGCGCCCCAGTAGTCCATCTCCGGGAACGGCACGGACATCTTGATGGTAACGTCCTGGCCGTCGACCGAGACACCGTCCCACTGCTCGCACTTGGGGTCCTTAGCGGTGTAGGGCCCGTCGTAGTTCTTGGCACCAGCGAAGTAGTGCTTGGAGTACTTGGTGCCCGGACCGGACGGGAACGCCTTGGAGTCGAGCGAGCGGCAGATCCCGAAAGCGACCTCTTCGGCGGTAACGGGCTGTCCGTCCTCCCACGTGGCGTCGTCACGAATGGTGAAGGTCCACTCGGTGTAGTCCTCGTTGTGGTTGCCGAGATCAGTGGCGAGGTCGGGGACGAGCACGGGCTGGCCATCCTCATCGCGGACGTACTGAGTCAGCGACCGGCTCGTGAGCGCCTGCTGGATCGAGTTGCCAGTGATGAACCACCCGCTGGTCGGGTCGAGCGTGTCGGGACCTGAATCGCCGGGAAGGTAGACCGTGATGGCCCCTCCCGTGCTGGCGCCCTCGACTGGGGCAGCGGGACCCTGACGCCCGGCGTCCTTGCGGCCTGGCCCCTGGTCGGTCGACAGGCTGCCGGCAGTCCCGTCGCCGGTCTCCTCCGTCGCCCCTCCACTGCAGGCGGCGAGAGTCAGCAGAGCAGCACCCGCCCCAAGGGCCGCGCAGACGCGTGGGGGCTGGCGCTCAGCGTTCCACAACCTCGAGGTCATGTCGTGACCGAGAGCGCTAGACAGCGTATGGCCCCATGCGCAGCTGAGTGGAGGGACGTCATCATGTCCGCGCGGACGACCGGCCGTCCAGGTCCATCCACGTGTCGGAGTAGCCGGGCTTCACGAGGCCCTCGGTCCCCGGGCTAGCGCCAGGCTCGGGATGGCCGACGCTGTCGACGCCGAGAAGTGAGGACGTGATGGGTTGACGCGGGTGGTCCCCCAGTCGGCCCGCGAAGTGGCACGCGACCTTGTGTCGCTTGCCAATCTGCATCAGGGGCGGCTCCACCCGGGCGCAGATGTCCTGAGCGATCGGGCAGCGGGTCCGGAATCGGCAGCCCGACGGCGGGTTGATCGGACTCGGGACCTCGCCGGTGAGCCGGATCCGCTCCCGACGTCCGCCGGTGATGGCCTGCTTGATGTCCGGCACCGCCGACAGGAGCGCCTGCGTGTAGGGGTGGTGCGCATTGGCGTAGATGCTCTCGCGATCGCCGATCTCGACGATCTTCCCGAGATACATGACCGCGATCTCGGGACAGAAGTGGCGCACCACTGCGAGGTCGTGGGCGATGAAGAGGAAGGCAACGTCGAATTCTCGCTGGATGTCCTGGAGCAGATTGATGACCTGCGCCTGGATCGACACGTCGAGCGCGGACACCGGCTCGTCGGCCACCATCAGCTTCGGCTGCAGCGCGAGCGCGCGAGCGATACCGATGCGCTGACGCTGGCCACCCGAGAACTCATTGGGGTAACGGTTGTAGTGCTCAGGGTTGAGCCCGACCACCTCGAGCAGCTCCTGCACGCGCGGGATGACCTGCGACTTCGGCACGACTTTGTGAACCCGGAGCGGGGAGCCCACGATGGAACCCACGGTGTGTCGCGGGTTCAGGGAGTTGTAGGGGTCCTGGAAGATCATCTGGACCTCGCGGCGCAGCGGCTGGACCTGCTTGTTGGTCGCCTTGGCGAGGTCGAAACCCTCGAAGTCCATCGAGCCGGCGGTCGGCTTGAGCAGCCTGGTGATCAGCTGGCCGGTGGTGGACTTGCCGCAGCCGGACTCACCGACCAGGCCCAGCGAACCGCCGCGAGGCACCTCGAAGGAGATCCCGTCGACGGCCTGCACGTGCCCGACGGTGCGGCGAATGAGTCCGGACGACTTCACGGGGAAGTACATCTTGAGGTTCTCCACCGTCAGCACCGCCGGCGCCGTGGGGTCGAGCTCCGAGGCCGTGTGGCCCTGCTCGGCGGCGGTGGCGAAGTCGAGGTCACCGATGCGCGCTTCGTGCTGTGACATCGCGTCGGCTTCCACATCGGGGCCGATCAGGCGCTCGCCGGACTCGGCAGCATCGGCGCCGATCTCGGTGGGCTCGACCTGAGCCTGGGTGTTGGGGTCCTGGGTCATCGGATCTCCTCGACGAGCTCGGGGGCGATCTCGGGGAGCACCTCGCCCTTGTAGACCGCGCCCGGGTCCGCCAGGTGACACCTCTTCAGGTGGGTGGTGCCGGTCGAGCCCGCGGTCAGCAAGGGCAGCGTGGTGACGCACAGGTCCCCGGCGACCTTGTCCTGATGCACGCACCGAGGGTGGAACGAGCAGCCCGTGGGCGGCCTGAGCAAGCTGGGCGGGTTCCCGGGGATAGGGATCATCCGCGCGTTGGTGTCCGCGGTGACGTCGGGGACGCTCGACAACAGACCCCACGTGTAGGGCATCTCCGGACGGGTGAGCACGGCGTTGCACGAGCCGTACTCGACGGCTCGCCCGCCGTACATCACGAGCACGTCGTCCGCCATCTCGGCGATGACGCCGAGGTCGTGGGTGATGATGACGACTGCGGAGTTGAACTCGCGCTGCAGGTCCTGCAACAGGTCGAGGATCTGCGCCTGCACCGTCACGTCGAGGGCCGTGGTCGGCTCGTCGGCGATCAGCAGCGACGGGTCGTTGATCAGGCCCATGGCGATCATGGCGCGCTGTCGCATGCCTCCGGAGAACTGGTGGGGATAGTCGTCCACGCGGCGGTCGGGCTGGGGGATGCCCACGCGGTCGAGCATCTCGATCGACTTGCGGCGGGCGTCGCGCTTGGAGGCACTCGAGTGATGGACCAGGTAGGCCTCGGCCAGCTGCGATCCGATCTTGTAGAACGGGTGCAGCGCGGCGAGAGCGTCCTGGAAGATCATCGCCACGGAGCTGCCGCGCAGCTTGCGCAGCCCGTCCTCCGACAGGCCGACGACCTCGGTGCCGCCGACCCGGATGGACCCGTTGATCTGTGCAGACTTGCGGTCGTGCAGCCCCAGCACCGCCATGCTGGAGACCGACTTGCCCGATCCGGACTCACCCACGATCCCGAGGGTCTTGCCGAGCTCGACCGAGTAGGTGAGGTCGGTGACCGCCTGGACCAGTCCGTCAGCCGTCGGGAAACGGACGGTGAGCTCCTCGACCTGGAGGTAGGGGTCCCCCTCGGCCTGGGCATGATGGCGGGGCGTGCTCATCACAGCCTCACTCTCGGGTCTAGGAAGCTGTAGATGACGTCGACGAAGATGTTGGCGAGGACGACCGCCACCGCCAGGATCAGCGACGTGGCCTGGACGACGGGGAGGTCCTGGATGTAGGTGGCGTCCAGTCCCCACTTGCCGATGCCCTCGAGGTTGAAGATCTGCTCGGTGAAGACCGTGCCGGACAGCAGGAACGCGAAATCGAGTCCGAAGATCGTGACCACCGGCACCAGCGCCGATCGCAACGCGTGCTTGATCACCACGGAGCGCTGGGACACGCCCTTGGCCTTGGCCGTTCGCACGTAGTCCTCGCTCAGCGACTCGACCATCGCGCCTCGCGAGAAGCGGGTGTACTGGGTCGCGCCGAACAGGCCCATGACCAGCCACACCAGCAACAGCCCCGAGGCCCACTTCAGCGGGTTGTCGAAGAAGGGCGTGTAGCCCACGTCGGGGAAGACCGACGTGTTGAGGGTCAGGAGCAGATAGCTCAGCAGGGCGACGAGATAGTAGGGAAGCGAGCTGAAGACCAGCGTCGAGGACACCAGCATCTTGTCGGTGAGGGTGCCTCGCCGTCTCGCTGCCATGGATCCGAGGGTGACCCCGATCAGCAGGTAGAGGCTCGCCGCGCCGACCGCGAGACTGAGAGTGACGGGGAACTTGTCCTTGAGCTGCTCGCTCACCAGGGTCTTGTCACGGAAGGACAGGCCCAGGCACGGGGCCGGGCAGTCGTAGGGCGTCTGGCCGAGCATGATCGTCCGATCGACGACCAGGCCCTTGACCCACTTCCCATACTCCTGGTGCACGGGGTTGTTGTAGCCGAGTCGCTCCTCGTATTCCTCGAGGCGAGGGGACGTCGGCCCACACCGGCCGTTGGTCTCCTGCACACAGAGCTGGAGCGCGGGGCTCTTCGGCCCGAACCAGAACAACGCATAGACGATCATCGACACCAGGACGATCGTCATCAGTCCTGACAGGATGCGCTTGACTAGGAACGCGAACATCGGCGCAGATACCTCTTTTGGGGGGTGGCTTGCGGGGAGCCGGATCGGGCCGTCAGGCCCGACCCGGCTCTCAGCTTGGCTGAACTAGCGGACTACTTGATGAAGATCGTCCTGTAGTCCGGCGCGCCACCGACAGAGGTGTCGTTGGCGAAGCCGCCGATGCTCGTACCAAAACCGAAGACGTTCTGGTAGTAGCCGGTGTTGATAACGGGCTGGAAGTCCGACATCACCATCTGCTCCAGCTCGCCCCAGGCCGCGGCCTGCTCGTCGACCGGGAGCGTACGGATGCGATCCGCCTCGTCGTCGAACTCGGGAGCCGAGAAGTTGCCCGTGTTGTAGGCAGCGTCGGTCTCGAGGATCGGCGGGAGGAAGGTCGCCGGCGACGGCCAGTCCTGGCACCACGCCGTACCGAGAAGGTTGATCTTCTTGTACAGCTTCTGGTCAGGGTTGGTCCACACGTCGTAGAGGCTGCCACCACCGTAGGGGTACATCTTCACCGAGAAGCCACCCTCCTCGTAGCCGAGCTTGCGCTGCTCCGCCGCGGCCTCGCCCTGCTCGGTGGTGGAGTCGTAGACGAACGACACCTCGTACTCGCCCGGCTCGTAGCCGGCCTCCGCGAGGAGCTCCTTGGACTTCTCCGGGTCGAAGGAGATCGCTTCGCCGTCGGGTCCCGCCCACGCCTCACGACCGGCCATGCCGGGGGGAAGCAGGCCGAAGCCCAGCGACTCGTCGGTCACACCGTTGGCCAGGGTCACGCCGACGACCTCGTCAGCGGCCAGCCAGATGTCCTCGTAGGCGTAGGCGTAGGCGAGTGCCTGCCGGACCTCGAGCTCGGTGATCTTCTCGTAGTTCGGCATCACGAAGCCGGTGCACGGCTGCGGGCCGACCAGGATCTGCGAGTCGAGACCCTCGTCGAGGGCCTTGTTGTAGTCCGTCGCCTGAAGGGCCGTCACGACCGTCGTGGCACCGGCGTCGCTGAGCACGGTCTCACCGGCGACCTGCGGGTTCACGTCGAACTGGAACGTGTACTTGTCGATGAGCTGACGACGGGCCGGGTCGGTGGCGGGGTCCCACTGGTCGTTCGGCACCAGGATGAGCTCCTGGTTGGGAACGAACTTCTCGATCTTGTAGGGACCGGTCGCCATCGGCTTGAGGCCGTAGTTGGTCTGGTCCGCGTCGAGCGGCACGGGGCCGATCGCCGGGAAGATCGAGTAGTAGTCCATCTCGGCGAACGGGGTGCCGAACTTCATGACGATGTCGTTGCCCTCGGCCGTGACGGCCGGGAAGTTGTCGCCATCGGCGTAGGGGCCGTTGTACTTGTCGCCACCTTGGAAGAAGGGCTTGGAGTACGACGTGCCGGGACCGGTGGCGAAGGTGTCACCGTCGAACGAACGCTTGATGCCGAAGACGACCTCCTCAGCGGTGACCGGGTCGCCGGTCTCCCACTTGATGCCGTCCTTGAGCGTGAAGCGCCACTCGGTAAAGTCGTCGTTGGGGGTACCGAGGTCAGTGGCCAGGTCGGGCACCAGCTCGTAGCTGCCGTCGTCGGCCTGCCGGAAGGTGGTGAGCGAACGGAACAGCAGGCTCTGCGCGATGCCGTTGTCGGTCACCGACCACAGGGCAGCAGGGTCGAGAGTGGTCGCTCCGTCGTCGGGGTCCGGTGCGAGGACGGTGAGCTCGCCGCCCTCCTTCTGGCCCTCGATCTCGGGAGCGGGACCAACAGCGTCAGGGTTCTTGCCTCCTGCAGCGGTTGCACCCTCGTTGAAGCCGGAAGAGCCCGTGCTGCCGCTCTCCTCGTCATCCCCTCCACCGCCACCACAGGCGGTCAGGGTCAGCGCGAGCGTAGCTGCACTGAGCCCAGCAACCAGCGCATTGGTGCGTTTCATGTGTTTGACCTCTCATTGTTGCCGTGGTCGGAGCGAGCGCTCCGACGATGTGAACTGAAGATGTGAACGTCCGTGATCAGCGTCGAGTCTTGGGGTCGAACGCGTCGCGGATTGCGTCGCCGAGCAGGTTGAGCGCGACGACGAGAATGGCGATCCCGAGCACAGGCTCGAGAAGGTAGAGGGGATACCGCTCCCACCAGGGGGTCGCGGCGGCGATCGTCTGGCCCCACGACTCCCGGCCGAACACGCCGATGCCGAGGAAGGACAGGCCGGCCTCGGCGGCGACGTAGGCCGGCAGGCCCAGGGAGAACGAGATGACGATCGGCGCGATCAGGTTGGGCAGCATCTCCCGGATCAGGATGCGGTGGGTCGGCACACCGATGACCCGCGCTGCCTTCACGAACTCCCGCTCGCGGAGGGACAGCACCTCACCGCGTACGAGGCGGGCGACTCCCATCCAGCCGAAGACGACCAGGATCGCGACCAGCGAGTAGAAGCTGGCGAACTTCAGCTTGTCGGTGTCGTCACCGAAGCGGTCGTTGAGGATGGGTGAGATCGCCAGCGCCATCACGAGGAAGGGGAAGGTGAGGAAGAGGTCGGTCATGAACGAGATGACCGAGTCCACGATGCCGCCCATGAAGCCGGCGATCAGGCCCAGCGTCACGCCGATGATCGTCGACAGCGTGGCCGCGACCGTGGCGAGATAGAGCGACGTGCGGCATCCCTCGATCCAGACGGCCAGGTTGTCGGTGCCGTTGCCGGGAGCGACCCCGAACGGGTGATCGGCCTGGATGCTGCCGTTGGGCGGGCCCTCGAGCGGCAACCGGGTGAGGGGGTTGATGACGTCGGTGGCCCGGACGGTCTCGGTCGACACGCCGAAGATGTTCTGGAGCGTGCCGGCGAACAGGGCGATCAGGATGAAGAGAAGGACGACGACGATGCAGACGACCGCGATGGGGTCCTTGCGCAAACGGTCGAACGCAATTCTCGTCGGCGACTTGCCGGAGATCTCCTTGGCCTGCTTGCTGTTGGGGTCGACCAACGGCTCGTCGGTCAACGAGCCGAGAGTCTCGGGCCCTGCAGTGCCTGCCGTCATGCTCTCCCCATCTGGTTCGGGACTGTCGCGGCGCCATGCGGGGATCACCCGAGGCCAGCGCCGAGACAGGACTGTATGTGACCCGCGCCGCACGGACGATCACTGACGCGTAACGATCCAGTTACGACGCATTAACCAGTTGA
>JBPPMI010000165.1:0-4392 GCA_051305975.1 Solirubrobacterales bacterium | reverse complement strand
ATGCCCGGGGAAGTCGTCAGCAATGATCCCGAGGACGACGTCCAGCCCGGCAAGGCCATCGTCGTCTTGAACATCACCGACAAGGGTTTCCAGGACTTCCGTGAAGACGCGTCCTGCCTGATCCGGCCGCAGTCGCTGATCGGCGAGAAGTTCATCGACTGCTCGGTCACCCAGCCGCGCCCTTCCGGCACCGAAGCGCCGCCCGAGCTGAAGAAGATCCCCGAAGGCGACCCGGGCGCCGGCCAGTACCTGCTGCCGCTCGAGAACAACGGAAAGTCGGTCGACCAGGACCTGATCACCAACATCTACCGCCTGCCTTACGCCCAGCGCTTCCGCATCATCCTGAACGAACTGGGCGCCGGCCTCGCGACCCGCGGACCCGAACTGCGCGAGACGATCACTCGCGCCAATCCGGCCCTGATGCAGGTGAACAAGGTCCTGGAGATACTTTCCTCCCAGAACGAGCGGCTTGCCCAGCTGGCGAAGAACGGTGACAACAACCTGACCGAGCTGGCGGCAAAACGAAAGAACCTGGTCGGGTTCTTGAACAGCGCGGGCTATACAGCCGGCGCCCTCGCCGAACGTAGCGCCGAGCAGGAAGGCAACCTGCGCGAGCTGCCCCAGACCCTGCGCGAGCTGAGGGCCACGTTCAACGCGCTCGGAACTTTCGCCGGAGACGCCCGTCCGGTGTTCGCGGCGCTGAAGCCGAATACCCGGCAGATCTCCGAAGTCACCACCAAGCTCAAGCCGTTCGCCGAAGCGACCGACGTCTCGCTCGAGAGCCTGAGCCGGGCGACTCGCTCTGCCGGCCCCGACCTGGTCGCGTCAAGGCCGATCATCCAGAAGCTCGGCAAGCAGGCCCGCACCGGCAAGTCGCCCGCGACCAACCTCAACTTCCTGCTGGCGAGCACCAGGCAGGGCGACGGCTTCCAGAACCTGATGAAGCTCTTCTATTACACGGCCACGGCGCTCAACGGTTACGACCAGTTCGGTCATTACCAGCGGACCAACGTGATCGTGACCGGCTGCACGGAATACAAGCTCGCGCCGATCCTGGCCGGCTGCAGTGCCCTCTGGCCCAAGGTACGGAACGAGGACACAACGGCCGTCCTCGGGGAGCTTTCCGCGCCGGAACTCGAACTGGACGGTCTCGATGGCACGACCGGAGATACCGGGGTGACGGGTGGGACGGGCCTGACCGGGGATACCGGAGAAACGGGCCTGACCGGGGAAACCGGCGGCCCGACTGGCCCCACCGATTCACCGCTTCCGCTTGACGGGACCACCGGCACCGGCAGCGCCGGCGCCATCCCGCTTTCGGCCGAAGGTACGACTGGCCGCCAGGGCACGGCGGAATCGCGAATGCAGATCCTCGACTACCTCCTGGGCCGCTGATGCACAAGAGCCGGCGCCAATCACGGATCTCTTCGAACCCGATGCTGGTGGGTGCGGTCCCCGCGGTGATCGTGGTGGTCGGCGTCTTCTTCTCGTACAACGCGAACACCGGCTTGCCGTTCGTGCCGGTCTACAACGTGAAGGTCGAGATCCCGAGCGGCCAGTCTCTCGTCTCCGGAAACGAAGTCCGGATCGCCGGCGTCCGCGTCGGCGTGATCGACTCGGTGAAGGCCGAGCAGCGCGAAGACGGCGAGACCGTGGCCAAGCTCGACCTGAATCTCGACAAGAGCGTCCAGCCGATCCCCGAGAACTCGACCATCACGGTACGTCAGCGCTCAGCTCTCGGGCTGAAATACCTGCTGCTCACTCCCGGTGATTCCGAGGAAGGCCTGCCGGCCGGCGGCACGCTCGGCCCGAGCCAGCTGAAGCCCGAAGCGGTTGACCCGGACGAGGTCTTCAACATGTTCCAGCCGGACGTCCGCCGGGCGATTCAGGTCAACCTTGCCGAATACGGCGGGGTCTTTGCCGCTCGCGGCGGGGCGATCAACGAGCTGCTCGGCCAGCTGCCGCCGCTGCTCGAACTCGCCGAACCGGTGACGAAGAACCTTTCCTCGAAAGAGACCGACCTCGACGGCTTCATCCGCGGACTCAGCCAGGCGGCCGCCGAAGTGGCACCCGTGGCCGAGACCCAGGCCAGCATGTTCGTCGCCCTCGATACGACCTTCACCGCCCTCGCTGAAGTCGCTCGCCCGTTCTGGCAGGACTCGATCACCGAGGGCCTCCAGACCCAGCTCGTGACCCAGGTGGAAACACCGCGGATCCGCCCCTTCCTCTACGCCTCGGCCCGCTTCTCCAGAGCGCTGCTTCCCGGCGCCATCGCGCTCGGCCGGAGCGCCCCGCTGGTCAACCAGTCGCTCGACGTGGGCATCCCCGTCCTCCGGTCCTCGCCCCGCCTCAACGACCAGCTCGCGCCGACGGCCCGGTCCCTGCGCCAGTTCGGCGCCAGCACCGCGGTGAATACCGGTCTCGATTCGCTCATCGACACCAATCAGATCCTGAAACCACTGCTGTCCCACGTCGCCCCGGCCCAGAACACCTGCAACTACCTCGCGCTATTGCTCGAAAACGTCCAGGACTACACCTCGACCGGCAACCCTGACGGCCAGTTCGTCCGCGCGATCAGCGTCCTGCCACCGGTGGGCACGAACGCCGAGGGCAACCCCGCGGCCGCACCGGCAAACGGCCCGTCGCCCGAAACGAACTTCCTCCACTCGAACCCGTACCCGTATACGGCATCGCCGGGCCAGCCCCGGGTCTGCGCTGCCGGCAACGAGGTCTACAAGAGGGCAACGCAGGTCATCGGCAACGGCACCGACTTCGGCCCCGATCCCCTGCTGACCGCCGGGCAGTCGCAGAAGCAGATCAACTGGGTGGGCAAATGAGCCGCGACCGCCGCAAGACTTCAAGTTACAACCAGCAGTTCTTCAGGGACTGGGGCGGACCCGGCCCGATGACCTTCGGCTTGATCGCGGTCCTGCTGGTCGTGGTCGGCATGTACTGGGCCTTCACCAAGTCGGTCCCGTTCACGAGTCCCGGCTATGAAGTGAAGGGTACGTTCGGGAACGCGGTCAACATCGCGATCAAGTCCCCGGTCCGCATTGCCGGTGTCAACGTCGGCAAGGTGACCGAGAAGGAAGGCAGCGGCAACAATACCGTGGTCTCATTCACGGTCGACCCGGAGGGCAGGCCGATCCACGAGGACGCGAGCGCACAGATCCGTCCGCGTCTGTTCCTCGAAGGCAACTGGTTCATCGACCTCGACCCGGGCACGCCCGGCTCCCCGGAAATGGACGACGGCGGCAGCATCCCGGTCTCACGGACCTCGACCAGCGTCCAGATCGGCGACGTCCTGCGCACGTTCCAGATCCCGGAGCGGGCGAACCTCCAGAAGCTGCTGATCGGGCTCGGCACCGGTCTCAATCAGAAGCCGACGGCAGAGCAGGACCTTACTTTCGAGCCCTCGGTACAGGGACTCAGCGGCGGCGAGGCGCTGAACGTCGCCTATCAGAGCGGTGAAGAGGCGGCCCGTGGCACTGCTGTCGTCAGCGAGGCGACACTCGGCGAAGGACCGAACGACCTCGGCAACCTGCTGCGCGGTCTGAGCCGCGTGACGGGCAAGGTCAACGAGCGTGGCGACGATGTCCAGGGCTTCGTCAGGAACTTCGAGGCCTTCACGGGTGCTCTTGCGGCCGAGTCGGACAACCTCGGCCTGACCATCAGGGAGCTCGGGCCTACGCTCCAGACCGCCCGGACCTCGCTGACCAGCCTGAACGATGCGCTGCCCGCGCTGCGCGGCTTCGCGGTCGCGATCACCCCCGGCATCAACGAGCTGCCGCAGACCATCCGCGTGGCCACGCCCTTCACCAGCCAGGTCAAGGCTCTCCTGACCAAACGTGAGCTCGGTGGGCTCGCGAACATCGCCCAGCGGTCGACCCCCGCGAGCGCCAAGTCGATCAACGCGACCCTCGAGCTGCTGCCGCAGCTCAGGAACGTGTCGCTCTGCATCGCCGAGAACATCGTGCCGACCGGTGACCAGGTGATCGAGGACGGATCGCTCGGCAACGGCCAGAAGGCGAGCCGCGAATTCCTCTACGCGACGGTGGGCACGGCCGGTTCGAACCAGAACTTCGACGGTAACGGCCCTTATATCCGGCTCCAGGCCGGTGGTGGTCCGCTGTCGGTCCAGACCGACGATCCCACCGGGGTGAAGCCGGGGGACCTCTTCCCGTTCTCGCCGTTGTACGGCCGGATCCAGACCCCGACGCTCGGCACTACCCCGGCCTCGCTCGGCACGACGTCTGACGGAACCTCGATTCTGCCGCCCTTGGTCAGCGACCAGCTCTGCCACGAACAGGACGTTCCCGACCTGAACGGCCCCGCGGCCGACGCCGGACCGCCTAATCCGAAGGTGTACACACCGTGACGCGCGCCCTGAAG
>JBPPMI010000164.1:0-4859 GCA_051305975.1 Solirubrobacterales bacterium | reverse complement strand
GCGCCGGTCAGATTCGTCTCGACGAGGTACGAAGTGTCGCCGTCGACTCCGCTCATCACCGACGGTTCGGCCGAACATTCGATCAGGGCGTCGAGCTCACCGACCCGGTCGAGTTCCTCCAGGCTCCGCACGTCGCCCGCGATGAATTCGACCCCGGCCTCCGCGAGCCGGTCGAGGTTGAGCTCGGAGCCCTTGCGATGGAGGTTGTCGAGGGCCTGGATCGACCAGTCGGGGTGAAAGCCGGCAAGACTTGTCGCAAGGTTCGATCCGACGAACCCCGCTCCCCCTGTGATCAGGACCTTCTTCACGTCTGGCATCTCCGTTGCCTCAAGGACCACAGACTATTCGGCCTGACGCGGCCCGGCCCGATCGTGTCGGCGACGGTGGAATACTGGCGGCATGAAGGCTCCAGAGCTGCTCCAGCGCCTGATCCGCTTCAACACCGTGAACCCGCCCGGAAACGAGGGTGAAGCACTCGAGTTCCTCAAGGGCATGCTCGACAAAACAGGCTGGCAGACCGAACTGCTGGCCCAGGTTCCTGAACGGCCGAACCTCGTGGCCCGCCTGAAGGGTGCCGAACCGGGACCGAACCTCGCCCTGATCAGCCACGTGGACACCGTGCCGGCGAACCCGGACGAATGGACCCATGACCCCTGGTCCGGCGACCTCGAGGACGGTTACATCTGGGGCCGCGGCGCCCTCGACATGAAGGACCAGGTCGCCTCCGAGACCGCTGCGTGCCTGGCGCTCGCCGAGTCCGGCTGGCGGCCGGCGAAAGGCGACCTGATCCTGATCGTCGCCGCCGACGAAGAAACCGGAGCCCACTTCGGGGCCCAGTGGCTCTGCTCCGAGCAGGCCGACAAGGTCCGCTGCGAATGGGTGCTGAACGAAGGGGCCGGCGAAGCCGTCGACTTCAACGGCGAGCACTTCTTCACCCTCGCGGTCGGCGAGAAGGGAACCTTCCGCTTCACCCTCGTCGCCGACGGGGTGGCCGGGCACGGCTCGATCCCCGGGGTCGGGGACAACGCCCTGCTGAAGCTCGCCGAAGCGCTACCGCGCCTCCGGAACCAGCCTCCACGCGAATCGACCGCTGACACCGACCGCTTCCTCGAACGGCTGCTGAGCCACGCGCCCGACGACCTCGATGCCGCCCTCGCTGAAGTCGCGGCCGGCGATCCACTGGTCGCAAAGCTGATGGCCGACCCCATGCTCGGCGTCACGCTCGCCCCCACCATGGCTTCGGCCTCGAACCGCGAGAACGTGATCCCGTCCAGGGCCGAACTGGTGGTCGACTGCCGCACCCCGCCGGGGATGACCGAAGGGGAAGTCCTGGAGCGGATCGACGGAGTGCTCGGCGAAGGCGACTGGCGGATCGAGTTCAACGACCCGGTGGTCGGCAACCGCTCCGACTACGGCGGACCGCTGGCCGAGGCACTGGAGGAATGGGTCGAGTCGGTCGAGCCCGGCGCGAAAGTCCTGCCGATGGTCATGCCCGGTTTCTCCGACAGACACTGGTTCCGCAAGGCCTTCGGCGCGACCGTCTTCGGCTTCTGCCCGCAGCGCATGACCCTCGCCGAGACGAAGCCCCTGGTCCACGGCCCGGACGAGCGGGTCACGGTCGGGGACGTCGAATTGATGGAGAACCTCTTCACCTGGTTGCCGCCCAGGTTGCTGGGAACCGCCGAGCGCTAGGCTTCCGGACTCATGTTCACTCGCATAGATCACATCGGCGTGGCCGTCAAGGACCTCGACGCCGCCATCAAACTTTATGAGCGCAGTTTCGACATGGAACTGGTCCATCGCGAAACCGTCGAATCCCAGGGTGTCGAAGCGGTTCTGCTCGACGTCGGTGACGGTCACGTCGAGCTGCTCGCGCCGCTCGGCGACGACACGCCCGTCGGCAGGTTCATCGCGAAGAAAGGCGAAGGGATCCACCACGTCGCCTATGCGGTCGAGGACATCGACGCCGCGCTGGCGCAGGCCGAGGCCAACGGGATCAGGATGATCGACGAGGAGCCGCGCACCGGCATCCGCGGAAGCCGTGTCGCCTTCGCCCACCCCGCCGCCACCGGCTCGGTGCTCACCGAAATTGTCGAACCCTCCAAGGAGGCCCACTGATGGCATCGCTCCACAAGATCGAGATCGGCTTCGAGGGCGGCCAGGTCGTCCCGGTCCGCATCGACGACAACCAGCTTGCCCTGCTCCGCTCGGGTCTGACCGGCGAAGAGAAGGCCCATGAGGTGACTTACGAAGAAGGCACCCTGATCGTCGACCTGAGCAAGGTCATCTTCCTGCGGGTCACCACGAACGCCGCCAAGGTGGGCTTCTAAGTTTTCTCGGTTGCGCTCCGGACCGCGAGAGTCCCCGAGAGGCCGGGTGATCGCCCAGCGGATGATCATGCCCGACCGGCCCGTCGTATCCTGCGGACCTGAATGAAGAACCTCGACCTCGAACTCCTGCGGTTCATGCGCACCCGCGGCCACCGGGACGTGGCCGAGAACGCCGCGCAGCTGGTCGCCAAGTCAGGCGAGAACGGTTACCTCTGGTTCGGGATCGGCCTGGCCGGGGCCGTATTCGATCCCCCGCGCCGCCGGCAGTGGCTCTTCTCCGCCGCTGTCGGTCCGGTCGCGATCGGTCTCAACTTCGGCCTCAAGCTCGTGGTGAAGAGGCCGCGCCCGACCCTGGAAGGCCTGCCTCCGCTCGGCGGGGCCCCGTCCTCGCTCTCGTTCCCTTCGGCCCACGCCACGGCTTCGTTCGCCGCAGCGACCGCGATGTCACGCTTCGCGCCCGAACTCAAGCCGGCCCTGTTCGGGGCCGCGGCCACAATGGCGGTCACCCGCCCGTATCTGGGGATGCACTACCCCTCGGACGTGGTGGCCGGAGCGCTACTCGGCACGCTGCTCGGTGGCACCGTGCCGATTCCGGCACCCGGCAGTCCGTCGGCCGACTGAGCTGAAGTCACCGCGGAGTTCGTGTCGATCCGGCTGCTGGTCCGCCTGATGCTGAAGACGAGGCGGTCGAGCAGTCCGAGCGCGTACTGGAAGGAATCGCCGCGGATCTTCGCAACGCCGCCGGTCCCGTAGAGCCGGGCCCAGACTATCCGTTTCGAGTCGCCGTACTTCGTGACCACGATCTTCTTCAGGCGCCCCGGCACGTAACCGCCGAGCCGCGTGTTCATGTCGGCATTGGAGAAGTTGACAGTCCACCGGTGGTACGGCGAGACCGAGTCGAACGGATCCTTCACACCCTTCAGGTACGGCACCGGCCCGCCGAAGAAGACGTTCTCGGCACTCTCGGTGTGGCCGCCCGAACTCGAGGAGAACACGGTCAGTACCGGGTCTCCCTCGTAGGACACGATCTGGTTCGAGGTCTGTGACGCGGCACGGTTGGTGCGGTCGTACTCGGTGCTGGTCGGACCGTAGACCTGGCTGCGGGTGTCGTTGTAGAGGTCGAACCCGTCGCCGTCACGGCCACCGGAGAGGGCGAAGGTGCGTGAGGCCACGGCCTGTGCGCGCAGTGCCTTCATCGGCCAGGACGGAATCGACTCGTTCGGGATCACGCCTTTCACGTAAGCGTTGATCCCGACCCGGTTGATCACGTTCAGCGTGCCGGATCCTCCGGGGACGGCGATGAAACCGCCGCGGTACTGCCCGAGTCCCTTGAAGACCACCTTGCCGGTCGCCTCGGTCCGAAGCTTCCGACCGCAGTCGGCGAGCTTCTTCCCGTTCCGCCGGATCAGTACTACCCGACTCCCCTTGAGCTTGGCGCCGTAGGTGCGCTTACCGTTCAGCTCGATCCCGCAGGCACGTCCGGCCCCCGAGAAGTAGGCGTTGCCGGAGTCCACGTTGATCAGGACCTTGACGTCATGGCTCTTCTTGACCTCGCGGATCCGGGTGCCCGAGTAGTAGTGGCGGAGGATCTTCTTGTGGCTCCAGCCGTGCTGGGCCATGCCGTAGGCGCCATAGGCACTCATGCCGACGCCGTGACCGAAGCCCCCGCCCCTGATCGTCCAGGTCGCGTTCGCCTGGGAAGCGGGAAGGAGCAGGAGGAACGCCGCGAACGCGGCGGTGGCCAGGAAGGTGAGGATCTTGCTGCGGGAGCGGCGCATATCGACAAGGAACAGTTTCAAGGCGGAAATGTTCCGGCCTGCCCGCGGACTTGCATGACAGGAGTCACCCATCAACTAATGTGAGATTCATGGACCACAAACTCTTGTTGGCAGGCGGATGGATCGAAACCGGCGAGTGGGCGGACGTGCCCAGCCCGTACGACGAAAGCCTGGTCGGGCGGGTCGCCCAGGGCGATTCGGAACTGGTCGGCCGGGCCGTCGAAGCGGCCCACCAGGTCTTCTCCGAAGGAGGGTTGCCCCAGTTCGAACGGGCGGCCATCCTCGATCGTGCCGCCGACCTCGTCCGCGAGCGCCGGGACGACCTCGCGAAGACGATCTCCGAGGAAGCGGGCAAGCCGATCAAGACTGCGACCGTCGAAGCGACCCGCACCGTCGACACCCTGAAGTTCGCCGCGACCGAGGCCCGCAAGCTGACCGGCGGGACGATCCCGATGGAAGCCGCCGAGTCCGGCGTCGGCAAGCTCGGCGTGATGCTGCGCGTGCCGTACGGCGTGGTCGGCGCGATCAGCCCGTTCAACTTCCCGCTCAACCTGGTCGCGCACAAGCTCGGTCCGGCGCTCGCCGCCGGCAATGCGGTGGTGCTGAAGCCCGCCGGACAGACCCCGCTCTCTTCGCTCAAACTCGCGCAGATCCTGATCGACGCCGGACTGCCCAACGGATGGCTCAGCGTGATCCCGGGTGGTGGCAAGGAGGTCGGCAACGCGATCGTCGAGCACGAACTGACCCGGGC
>JBPPMI010000163.1:0-5081 GCA_051305975.1 Solirubrobacterales bacterium | reverse complement strand
ACATCGATGTTCGGCCTGATCCCCAATCAGGGTGAAGAGAGCCTCGGGATCGAGCTACTGGCCTGGTCCGCCGTGCTGGCCGCATTCGTCGGACTGCAGGGTTGGCGGAGCATGGTGGTCTCGGACCAGGCCCTGGCTGCGTCACGCCTGCTCGTCCCTGCCTTCGGGACCATTCCCGGACTGGTCGGTGCGATCCTCCTGATCTCCGGCGACGCCTCCGGAATGAACTGGATATTCGCCGGCATGGTCGGTGCGATCATCGCCGCCGTGATGAACGCCTGGATCCTACTGGTCGAGATCCTTCGCTAGGCGTGGCGGCCGATTCGCAACTTTGGAGGTCTTCGGAAGTTATCTACGTACAATCAAGAGATGGGTAGGGGAAGAATGAAATTCGTGATCGGGACAATTGCGACCGCCGCATTGCTTCTCGCGGGCGCGAGCACGGCACAGGGGGCCACCACCATCGTGGCCAGCGACGCCTGCTGCACGTTCATCGACGGCCCCTTCACGCAGGAGGCCGGTGAGGTCGCGATCTTCTCCAACCCGTCGACCGCCGATGCCACCCACAACGTTCTTTCCACGAAGAACGCACCCGACGGCCAGCCGCTGTTTGAAAGCAAAGCGATAACGCCCGGCGGGACCACTCCGGTCAAGGGAACCCAGTACCTCGAGGATGGCAGCTACCCCTTCTACTGCTCGATCCACACTCTTTCGATGTCAGGAGACCTCGTCGTCTCCGGGGGAACGCCGTTGCCCCGTCCCGAACCGGTCCTCAAGGCGGCCATCCCGACCCAGAAGCTGAAGAAGGTGCGGAAGTCGGGCAGGTTCAAGGTCACTTTGAAGAACCCGGGTGACGCCACCGCGTCCGGCATCGCACTTTCGATCACCAAAGGCAAGAAGAAACTCGGCTCGATGTCGGGAATCTCGGTCAAGGCCGGCGCGACCAAAACCGTCTCGGTGAAGCTGACCGGCAGGGGCAAGAAGGCCATCAGAAAGGGCAAGAAGATCCTGTTCCAGGTGAAGGCGGCTTACAGGGGCGGCAAGCCGGCGACGGCGAAGCGCGACCTGCGCTGACCGCATGATTCACGATCCGGATCATGCGGTACCTTGTATTGGTTGGCCGAAAATGGGACTGGGCGCGTTTCGACTTGGGAGAACGAAGAAAAGGGGCTTGATGAGGGGTATTTCCGTACTTGGTTCGCTGGCCGTTGCAGCCGTGCTGCTCACCGCGACTTCGTCTGCGCAGGCGGAGGTGGGCAAGGTGAAGACTCTCGCTGACGGCGTGACCCAGCAGATCACTTACGAGATTCCTCTCGACCCGATCACTTCCGGGCAGAACAAGATCCGGTACAAGCCGGTTTCCGCATCAGGCAAGCCCGCCGTCGACGGCTGGATCACCTCGATCAAGCCCGATCTCGTCTACAGCGACGACGGCACCATCCCTTCATCGAGCAAGGTCATGTTCCACCACGGCGTCTGGGTCAACCTCAGCCGGGGCCGCCAGCAGTTCTACGCCACGGGCGAAGAAAAGACGAAGATGCTCCTGCCTGACGGTTACGGCTACCGCTACAGGAAGACCGACATCTGGGTCCTCAACGAGATGATCCACAACCTGACGCCGGAGCCGATGGACCTCACCGCCACCTACCGGATCGACTTCATCCCCGATTCGGCTCCTGAGGCCGCCTCGATCATGGAAGCCGAGCCGATCTGGATGGACGTGGAGGACGGCCGCAACAAGAACTACCCCGTCTTCGACGTCCTGCGTGACTCCGGCGGCAAGGACGGCGAGTTCACCTACCCGCAGGATGCCCCGGACGCGTACCCGCCGGGACTGCAGCCCAACGAGTGGACGGCCCCCCGTGACGGCACGCTTCTCGGCACCACCGGCCACGTCCACACGGGCGGGCTCAACACCGAACTCTTCATGAAGCGCGAAGGAGCCAGCTACGAGGGTCCCGTCTGCAAGGCTCCGAAGAAGCTGAACCACAGGTTCAAGCGGTCGAAGAAGCAGATCAAGCACCTGCAGTCCAACCTGACCCAGGCCAGGAAGGACCGTGACGCGGCCGCGGTGAAGAAGCTGGATCGCAAAATGAAGTCGAGGCTGAAGCAGCACCGAAAGCTCAAGACGAAGGTCAGGAAGGCCAGCCGGAAATACAAGGCCTGTGTCGCGAAGACACCGACGGTCGAGGGCAACCGGGTCCGGCTGTTCGAGTCGACCGCCAAGTACTTCGAACCGGCTGGTCCCGTCTCCTGGGACATGGCGATGTTCAGCACCAAGGACGACTGGCGGGTCCAGGTCAAGAAGGACGACATCCTCGAGCTTCAGACCACCTACGAGACCGAGATCGGCTCCTGGTACGAATCGATGGGCATCAACGTCGTGTTCTGGTCGGACGAGACTGACGGACGGGATCCGTACAAGACGAAGGTCGACACCCGCGGCGTGCCGAACCACGGCCACTACCCGGAGAACGACGACCACGGCGGCGAGCTGCCGGTGGTCGGCAAGGATCCGACGAAGCGGCCCGACGGCCTTCTCTCGGGTGGCCCATTCGAAATCGGCGGATACTCGTATGAGGCCGGCAACTTCCGGCTTCCGGGTTCCGCCGGAGACCCGCCGGTGGTCGAGAAGGGCGACAGGTTCACCTTCGCGATGGCACAGGGGGACCTCGACAAGGAGATCTGGCATTCGCTCACCTCCTGCAAGGCGCCCTGTAACAGATCGACCGGCATCGCCTACCCGCTACCGGACGGCGATTTCCAGTTCGACTCGGGACAGCTGGGTGACCTGAACGGAACGGCCGATCCGCCGACAGTCGGCCGCACCACCTGGTCGACCCCGGCGAACCTGCCGGTGGGCACCCACACATACTTCTGCCGGATCCACCCGCTGATGCGCGGCGCCTTCCGGGTTAAACCGAAGACCTGATGTTCGGAAGGGGTTGTATGAGAGGCATTGCACTTGCAGGTTCACTCGCTGTCGCGGCATTGATTCTGTTCGCGGCGCCGTCAGCCCAGGCGCTGAAGGCGGAAGTGGGCTCTCGCACGACCCTGGCCGACGGAGTCACCCAGGAGATCACCTACAAGATCCCGCTAAAGACAGTGACCTCCGGGCAGAACAGGATCCGCTTCCAGCCGGTCAACAACGGAACGGGCAAACCCGTGGTCGACGGCTGGATCACCGCCTTTGATGCCAACCTCGTCTACTCGGACGGCCAGCCGAACGCCGGCCAGGTCCCCAGCTCGAGCAAGGTCATGTTCCACCACGGAGTCTTCCTTTCCGGGGGTGGCCCGTTCTTCGCCACCGGTGAAGAAAAGACCGGGATGGTGCTGCCCGACGGATATGGCTACCGCTACCGGGCCAACTCCAACTGGACCCTCAACGAGATGATTCACAACCTGATCACGACGCCGATGGAACTCACGGCTACCTACACGATCAGCTTCATTCCGGACTCCGATCCCGTGGCCGGCACGATCAAGGAGGCGCGGCCGATCTGGATGGACGTCCAGAATGGCAAGATCTACCCGGTTTTCGACGTACTGCGAGACTCCGGCGGAGCCGACGGCGAGTTCTCCTACCCGGAAGACGTCGAGAGCGGTTACCCGGCAGGCCTGAACACATGGACCGCCTCGCAGCCCGGCGTTCTGCTCAACACGACCGGCCACGTTCACACCGGCGGACTCTCGACGGAGCTCTACATGACCCGCGCCGGTGCCGGCACCGGCGCCGTTGAGTGCCCCGAACCGAATGACTACACCGTTCAGTACGAAGCCTTGACCAGCCTCGTCGAGAAGAAGGCCGCAACGTCGGCAAGGATCCGTGCTCTGCTCAAGACGAATGCAATCAAGAAGCTGAAGAAATCGATGAAGCCGAAGAAGATGAAGCGGCTGCGGAAGTCGATGGTTCCGGCCAGGTTCAAGCAGTGGAAGAGCAGGAAGACCAAGGCGCTGAAACGCCTCAGGAAGGTGAACAAGAAGCGGCTCGGCCAGCTCAAGAAGGTCAACGAAAGCAGGAAGGACGCCGCCGGTGAAAAGGCCGCGCTCGAGGCGAAGTTCGCCGCCGAGGAGAAGGCCTACGACGACTGCGCCGCGAAGAATCCCCTGATCGAGGGGGACCGTGTCCGACTCTTCGAATCGAAGGCCAACTACTTCCACGAATCCGGTCCCGTGTCCTGGGACATGGCGATGCTCAGCACCAAGCCTGACTGGCGCGTCCAGGTCCAGCCTGGTGACAAGCTCGACCTCCAGGCCATCTACGAGACCGAGATCGGCTCCTGGTACGAGTCCATGGGCATCAACGTAGTCTTCTGGTCGCCCGGCGAGACCGGTGGGCGCAACCCGTACAAGACCAAGGTTGACACTCCCGGTGAGCTGAACCACGGCCACTACGAGGAAAACAACGACCACGGAGGCGAGCTGCCCGCCATCGCGCCCGACCCGGCGACTCTCCCTGACGGACTCCTCTCGTCCGCCGGTCCCTTCGACGTGGGAGCGCCCGGCGCCGCGTACTCCTACGAGGCCGGCGGCTTCAACCTGCCAGGAAGCAACGGTCGGCCGCCCGTGGTCGAACAGGGCAAGTCGCTCACTTTCCAGTTGACAGCGACCGACGACTCGAAGGGGATCTGGCACTCGCTGACCTCCTGCAAGGCACCGTGTAACAAGACGACCGGCATCGCCTATCCGCTGCCGGACGGTGACTTCCAGTTCGATTCGGGCCAGCTCGGCACCGGCGGCCCGCCGACCGTGGGCCGGACGAGCTGGTCGACCCCGACCGATACGCCGGTCGGCACCCACACCTACTTCTGCCGGATCCACCCTCTCATGCGCGGTGCGTTTCGGGTCAAACCGAAGACCTGACGCCGGTCATGATTGAAGTCGTGGTGGTGGCCCGGGATGCCGAAGATCATCTTCGGCGCACCCGTACCGGTCGGTGATCCGGCCAAGGGAACACTCGCGTCCTGATCCACCCGCTTGTCGCCACCGGGCCGTTTCGTGAACCGATCGGCCCCGGTGGACGTAGTTGACCTGATGATTAGCTTCCTCTGCCACCGTGGGGCTCCATGGCCCTGCTGATC